>CAKPDW010000006.1 GCA_934149115.1 uncultured Clostridia bacterium | reverse complement strand
CTTATACTACCATTAACAAAAGTAGGAGTAACCTTTGAGAACTCACATATAAATTCTAGTCTTTTCTTTAAGTTTTCCTCAAATCGTAGTTCTTCTTTAATTATTTTCATTTCAAGCACCATCCTTTCTTTTTAGGATATTGGATGATGTTTTTTGGGCAAAGAAAAAAATCATCCAACTACTTGAATGATTTTAATCTATCTGTTAGTTCGAACAGATACGTCATTGGTGCGGATGAGAGGACTTGAACCCCCACGGTTTCCCACTAGATCCTAAGTCTAGCGCGTCTGCCAGTTCCGCCACATCCGCATCTCACTGACAAGAATTATATTAACACAAATATATATTTCTTGTCAACTACCTTTTTCAATTTTTTTATTTTCTTTCGAATTTTTATTCACACATAATGTCATAATAGTTGCAAAATTCATATCCTTCGTTTTGATATTTTTCAATTAGCTGTGGTAAAAATTCTACTGTTACTTTTTTGTCTCCTGCATCATGCATTAATATTACTAGGTTATCATCTCCTGCTGATGATTGATTTATTTCGTCCCACATTGCTTCAACTGTCGTGCTACCTGCTGCATCTCCTGATAAGCAATTCCAGTTTGTGTGCGTGATTCCATTTTGTTTTAATAATTCTATTGCTTCTTTTTTTACATCATCATATGGTCCTCCTGATGAACCTCCTGGAAATCTGAATAAATGTGGATTGTAATTTGGAATTCCTATAGCATTTCTCACTGCATTTAGTGTTTGATTATACTCATCTAAAACTGCTTGTGGTGATGAATATACTTGGCTGTATTTGTGTGAATATCCGTGTATTGCTATGAAATGGCCTTCTTCATATTCTCTTTTTACTAATTCTGGTTTTGTTTCAACATTTGAACCTAATACAAAAAATGTTGCTTTTACATTGTATTTTTTTAATATGTCTAATACTTCTGGTGTTCTTGCTGATGGTCCATCATCAAATGTTAAATATATCTTTTTGCTTTTTTCAAAATAAACATTTACAACTTTTTTTGCTATTTCTTCACTGTATTGTGGTAATTGAGATTCTAGTGCTGCATTATAATCATGTTTAGGAAATTTTGATGTTTGCTTTGCTGTAGGCGTGTTTTCTGGTTCTGGACTTTCTTCTACTTCAGCTATGTTTTCTTCTTCTTTTACTTCTGTAGAATTTTCTTCCATCCCAATTGTATTTTCTCCACTTAATTGTTCTAATCCTAAATTATCTTTTTTATTGTTTATCATTTTATAAGCTAGAATTCCTGTGAATACTATTATTCCTATTGTAATTATTGCTATTATTATGCAAAAAATAATTATTTTTTTATTTTTTATTTCTGTTTTTCCTTCTTCAAAATAAAATGGCTGATTATACATTTTTTTCTCCTATTAAGATTAGACTTCTAATTCTATTTTTCTGTCTGTAGGAATATATTTTCTATATTTTACTCCACAGGTGTCAAACATTTCTTTTGATGCTATTACATTATCACTTGTTGCATATTTATCTTCTTTATATATTACTTCTTTTATTCCTGATTGTATAATTGCTTTGGCACATTCGTTACATGGAAATAATGCAACATATATTTTTGAACCTTCTAAATTTCCTCTATAATTTAAAATAGCATTTAATTCTCCATGACATACATATGCATATTTTGTATTTAAAAATGTTCCTTCTCTTGCCCAATGCATCTCATTATCACTCAATCCTCTTGGTGCTCCATTATATCCTATTGATAATATTCTATTATCTTTACTTACTATGCAAGCTCCTACTTGTGTGTTTGGATCTTTACTTCTTTGTGCTGAAAGTAATGCTATTCCCATAAAATATTCGTCCCATGAAATATAATCTTTTCTTTTCATAATAATATTCCTCCTAGATTTTTTTCACATTCGTATTTTATCACATTCGCGCTTTTTTTACAATTTATTTTTTTCCAGTTAGTTATTTATTTTTTTTAATTTTTAGAATATAATATTACCATGAAAATTATAAATATAATTTTCGTTTAACTAAATTTCATTCAAAAATTTTATGTATATAAAATTTTAAGAAAGGAATGATAGTAATATGAAAAAAATACTTTTTAAAGGCTGTGGTACAGCTATTGTTACACCTTTCGACGAAAATGGTGTGAATTTTAAAGAATTTGAAAAATTAATCGAATTTCAAATTTCTGAAGGTGTTGATGCACTTATTGTTTGTGGAACAACTGGTGAAAGTTCTACTATGTCTCTTGATGAGAGAAAACGTACTATTGAATTTGCTATAAAAATAGCTAATAAGCGTGTTCCAATCATTGCTGGAACTGGTGGAAATTGTACACAATCTGTAATTGATTTTACAAAATGGGCTGAAAGTGTTGGAGTTGATGGTGCTTTAATAGTTACTCCTTATTATAATAAGACAACTCAAAGTGGTCTTATTGCTCATTATTCTGCAATTGCTAATTCAACAAAATTGCCTATAATTTTGTATAATGTTCCTAGTAGAACAGGTGTTAATATTGCTCCTGAAACTTGCTTTGAACTTTCAAAACTTTCAAATATTGTTGCAATTAAAGAGGCTAGTGGTAATATCTCACAAGTTGCTGAAATTAAAGCTTTATGTCGTGAAAACTTACATGTGTATTCTGGAAATGATGATCAGATTATCCCTATCCTTTCTCTTGGTGGCTTAGGTGTTATTTCAGTTTTATCTAATGTTGCTCCAAATTATACACATGAGATGGTTTTAAATTTTCTAAATGGTAAAATTGTTGAAGCTCAGGATATGCAATTAGATTCTCTTAACTTGATTAAAGCTTTGTTTTCAGAGGTAAATCCAATTCCTGTTAAAGCTAGTTTAAATATGCTTGGCTATAATGTGGGAATTCCTAGACTTCCTCTTGTAGAAATGTCTGAAATTGGAAAAGAAAAATTAGAAAAAGAACTTAAAAATTTTGAATTACTATAATGTGGACTTATGCTAAAGTCCACTCTATAACGGAGGTATAAAATGATAAATGTACTAATTAACGGTTGCAATGGAAAAATGGGACAAGAACTAGCAAAATCTATAGAAAGAAATGATAATTTTAAAACAATATGTGGTGTTGATAAATTAGATACTGGTGATAATAAATTTCCTGTTTATATTAATGTTGAAAATATTACAGAAGAACCTGATATAATAATAGATTTTTCTATTCCTTCTGCTACTTTTAATATTCTTGATTATGCAGTAGAAAAACATATTCCTGTTGTTATTGCTACAACTGGTTTTTCAGATGATGAATTAAATGATATAAAAAAATATTCTGAAAAAATTCCTGTATTTCGTTCTTCTAATATGTCTTTTGAAGTTAGTTTGATGAATCATATTGTAGCAGAGGTTACAAAATACTTAAAAAATTCAGATATTGAAATTGTTGAAACTCATCATAACAGGAAAATTGATGCTCCTTCAGGAACCGCAATGACACTTGCAAATACTATCAATAACGCTCTTGATAATGAAATGTATTATGAATTTAATAGACATTCTAAAAAAGAAAAAAGAAATCCTAAAGAAATCGGAATTCACTCTATTAGAGGTGGTAATGTTGTTGGAAAACATACTGTAATGTTCTTTTCAAATACAGAATGCTTTGAAATAACTCATACTGCTCAATCACGTGGTGTTTTTGCAGATGGTGCACTTCGTGCTGCAGAATTTTTAGTTGTTCAAGACAATGGATTATTTGATATGAATGATATATTTAAAAATTAAATTTTAACTTAAAAAACTACCTTTTTATTAGGTAGTTTTTTTATTCTTTATTATCAAATATATTGTAATAAATTAGTTTCCAATACTCTTGCAATTTTTCGTAATATGGTGATTCTTTATCATCCAATCTATACATATTATTTTCTTTATCCATGTAATAATTATTGGTTATAATTGGTAATTCTTCTCTTAGTTTTTCAATATATTTAGTATATGAATCTGTTGGCATTTTAGCCGTATCTAACAATAAACTTTCTAAATAATTCGTACTTGTGCTAACACCTGATTTGCCTTCTATTTCATAATTTGCCCAAATAAAAAATGGTACTACTTGTGATGCTGTATCTTCATTATATGCATCTGTGCTTTCATACAGATTTTGTTGGTTTAGATTTGGCTGATGATCTCCAAAAAATAAAACAATAATTTTTTCATCATAATTCTCTAAATATTGTATAAAATTTTTCAATGCTTTATCTGCTAAATATTCTGATTGTAAATAACTTGTTATGTCAGGACTATCTTCCGTAAATTGTATCCCTTCTGGTTCTACATAATTGTAAGGTAAATGGTTTTGCATTGTCACAATAAATGTAAAATTCTTTTCTCCAGCTGGTTTATTATTCATAATGTCATAATATTCTTCATATGTTGATTGATCTGAAGGATATCCACTATGACCTTCTTTTAAATATGTCATATCATCTTTAAATTTTATATTTTTAAATCCTAAATATTTATAAATTTTATGCCTACTATATCCTTTTTTATCCCAAGAATGCATTCCATACGTGTTATATCCTAACTTGTTCATATATGCCACAATTGATTGCTTTACGTTTCCTGTAATATATTGTTGATATGGCATTGAACCTGATGGTAAAAAAGCAGTAGAATTTTGAGTAATAAATTCATATTCAACATTTGCTGTTCCTCCTCCATATTGTGATGAATGCATTACTCCTGTAACTATATTACTCTGGTTAATTAGCTCATGATAAAACTCTAATGGATCTTCTGCTAATTCAATATTATATGCCATTTGCAAATCAGCGAATGATTCATTCATTATAACTACAACATTAGGAAAATCCTCTGTTTCAGCTTGTTCTGTATCATCTTGGTATTCAGAAATTATTTTTTTTGCTTCTTTTGAGCTATATTTTTTTGGCTTATTTATTTTTAAGTCTTTGGCCATTCGTACTAATGTTATTCCTGCTCCAGAATTAGCATATGCTGCATTTAGATTCCATAACTCCACATCTTTAGTAAAATAGTCTGGAATGCATATTGCTATTACTCCTACCACTCCTAATACAATTGTTATGTTCTTAGATAATGTCGTTCTTATTTCACTTTTATCTTTAAATTTAATTTCTTTTATAATTATTGTCAAAAGTACTATAAATAATATTGTTGCTATAATAAAATTTCCATTTATACTTGGTTTTAATCCTTTAGCTACATTTAATGCTGTTCTAATAGAAAAGATATCTGAAATTGATATTGCATTTCCTCTTAAGACTCTAACTAAATAATTGCTTATTCCAAATATATAAGTACATACTGTTATAACTATACAAGAGACTTTTGTTCTGTTTGTAAAACCATATAAAATCCAATACAAAAATATAAACAAAAAATAATTTACCCAAAACTTTGGTAGCTTGAAAACATCTTTCCATAAATTTTGCAAATATATAATTCTATCTTCTCTAATTACATCTTTACTAAAAATATTATTGAATATTATCTCATTTCCATTTAATAGTTCTGAAATGAAATAACAGATTAAAAAAATTAAACCTATACAAATTATTTTTTGTATATTTATCTTTTTAAAAATATTTTTCCATTTTTTTGTACCAATTATTAATTCGTTTTCAACCATATACAATTACCTTATTCTTCGTTATTTTTCCAATAGTTATTGTATAAAACTCTTGCCGTTTCTGGACTATCTGCACCTTCTTTATTTTTTATTGGTGCAAAATCTACTTCTCTCGTTCCTCTTAAAATTGCAATATCATTAACATAATTAAAAGAATCGAAAATGAAAGTTTCAAATTTATAGCTATTGGGTTCATCTGGAACTATAAGTTCCCCTTTTTCATTTAAGTAACTATTCTTTTTATGTGCTTTATGATAAGGTAATTTTACTTTAGCCAATTTATCTAAAATATCTATATTAAATAAGTTACACATTATATGAGATTCTCCATAAGTTAAATCTCCATCTTCATCTACTGCTTCTGCAAGCTCTTTCGAAAGTTCAGAATACTCAATAACTCCTACTTTACCTTCTTTTTTACAAATTACTCCTACTCTTTCATGTGGGTGACTTTTTATTACTGATTTTGTTGCGATTTGAACTCCTCTTTCTTCTGCTAATCCTATTAATGTTGGATCTACCATCTTTAATAATACATTGTCAATACTACCTATGAATAACCATTTGACTCCTCTTTTTTTCATGTCACCTAAACAACCATGAATTGCCATAGATCTGAATATTCCACCATTACCATCTGATGCTTCTTTAATCATTTTGTTTTCGCCAATAAGTAATTTTCCTTTTTCATCTATTAATGGCATTTGTCCTTGTTTAAAAAACATAATATATTCTTTTGGATAATCAAAATAATTTTTTTCTTCAAAGAATTTTATAATATCATCATTATTTTCTTCACTAGTCATAATATACCATGGAATTATAACATCATACTTTTTATTTGCTCTTTTTAAAGTGTCACATACTATTTCAAATAAATATTTTGGTTTTGGTTCTACATCTATTTTAAATGTTCCTTTAGGCTTGCTATATCCTAATCTCGTTCCTTGACCTCCTGACATTGTGGCAACAGCAAATTCATTTGAAATTACAACATGTTTTCCTAAATCATTTATTTCTTCCAATTCTTGTAAAGATAATTTATTTTTCTTTAATGCTGAAATTGGTTCAATGTTTGCACTAATATTATTTTTTTCAGATGTAAGTGCTTTATATAAATGTTCTATATTTTCAAAATCTAATTCTTCAATTTGATTTACTAGCTTTTCTTTCTCATCATCTGTTAGTTTTTCCATTATTTTAACAATGTGATTTTGCCCATATTTCTCAAGTTTTTCTATTGCATCTTTATATTCTTTCATAATTTTCCCACCTATTTATTATAATCTTCCTTGGCACAAGCCAATGTCATTATATAATATTCTTTTATAATTGTAAATACACAAATATATTCAATATTTAAAAAGTATTTTACTTTATTTCTATTTTACTTTTAGCAGTATTGTTTTCAAGTGGTAATTCAACAAAAAATGTACTTCCTTTCAGTTTTTTGCTCTCTACTTTTATTTCTCCACCTGATAGTGTAATTATCCTTTTTACTATTGCTAACCCTAATCCATTTCCTTCACCATAGTGAGATTCATCAACTTGATAAAATCGTTCAAATATTTTTCTTTTTTCTTCATCTGTCATACCAATGCCATTATCTTGTATTGATATTATTACTTTTTCACCTTTCTTTTTTATATCTATTCTTATTTCTCCATTTTTTGGTGTGAATTTTATTGCATTATCTATCAAATTCACCCATACTTGATGTAATAATTCCTCATCACCTTTTATAATTGTTTTAGGCAGATTACTTGTTACTTTTATATTTTTTTCTTCTATTTTATTATCTAATATTATTAAAACTTTCTTTAATTGTTCCGATACATCTATAAGGTCTTCTTTTGTTAATTTAGTTTTATTTTGAAGTTTAGATAATTTAAGTATATTGCTACTTATATTTAATAATCTGTCCGATTCTTCTACAATGATTCCTATGTATTCTTTTTTCTCGCTTTCTGTTAATTCTGTTTCTTCTAATAATTGTGCAAATCCTTTTATAGAGCTAATTGGGGTTTTCATTTCATGTGACATATTATTTATAAAATCTTTTTGTAAAACTTCTATTTTGCTTAAATCTTTTACCATAATATTAAAGTTTCTAGTTAACTCACCTATTTCGTCTTCTCTGCTTGTTTCCAATTGAATTTCAAAATTTCCTGAAGCCACTTTTTTTGTTGCTTCATTTATTTGTTTTATCGGTTTTAATATTTTTTTCGCACTATATCTCATTATTACTATTACAAAAATTAAAGATGTTCCAACAGATATCATTATGCTTCTTCTAACAATTGAAACAATTTCTGTTGAATTTATTTCATCTATATCATTTAATTTGCTCTCTATTGCATTATTTACACTAAAATAAAAAACAGATACTGATAACACTAATAGTGCTAAAAAAACAACTGTAAATTCTTTTATTAAATTTCTTTGTAATGATTTGTGTTTTCCAAATATTCTTTCAAACATTTCTACTCCTTATTTATAATGGCTTTATAACCAATTCCTCTTATTGTTACTATTTCAAATTCATTTATTTCTTCTAGTTTTTCTCTTATTCTTTTAATATGTACATCTACAGTTCTGAAATCAGAATCATTTTCTAGCCCCCATATCTCCTCTATTAATTCTTGCCTTTTAAAAATTGTATCTGGTGTACTTAGTAATTTATATAATAAATAAAATTCTTTTTGTGTCAATTGATATTCTTTGTCTTTTTTCTTAATTTCCATTGTATCGTAATTTAATTGAACATCACCTATTTTTATAATTTTTTCACTTGCCTGATTTGTTCTTTTTAATAATGATTTAACTCGTAAAATTAATTCATCTATATTTATTGGTTTTACCATGTAATCATCAGCGCCCAACGTAAAACCCTGTTTTTTGTCTTCTATATCTTCTTTAGCTGTAATAATTAATATTGGTGTTTCATATTTTGCTTCTCTTAAAGATTTAATTAATTCATATCCATTCATTTCTGGCATCATTATATCTGTTACTATTAAATCAACATATTCTGTATCCATTAGTTCAAGTGCTTCTTTGCCATTTCTTGTATCAAACACTGTATAATTAGCTTTTTTTAAACAAGTGGCAATTAACTTTCTTAAATTTTTATCATCTTCTACTACTAAAATTTTAAACATATATACTTCACCTCTAAAAAAATTAGAAGTAGCTATTTTTCATTTAAAAGGGGATAATGAAAATACAAAAAAGCTACTTCTAAATTTGTTATAATTTATCACTTCTTTATGAAATTTTTGTGAACTTATCCAAAAATTTTTGGTAT
Source organism: uncultured Clostridia bacterium (assembly GCA_934149115.1). Lineage (GTDB taxonomy): Bacteria > Bacillota > Clostridia > TANB77 > CAG-508 > UMGS1994. The sequence continues at coordinate 28,023 of CAKPDW010000006.1, read as the reverse complement.
CCATATAATTCCTGCTATTATAACTGACATTATTGCATTTATTAATACTGCTCCTGCAGACGCATCTTTCGCTTGTTTAGCAAGTGGTTGTTTTTCTTTAGTTACTAAATCAACCGTTCTCTCTATTGCTGTATTTATTAGTTCTGATGATATAACTAATCCGAATAAAATTATACAAACCATCCATTCAGTTTTTGATATTTTATATATGGTCCCAAAGATTAATACTATAATTACCGCTAATATGTGAATTTTTATATTTTTTTCTTGTTTTATTGTCTTAAAAATCCCTTCAAATGCATACTTAAATGATAATAAAAAATCTTTCATTTTCAACCTCTTCTGTGAATGTTTTTTTATATAATTGATAGTTTGTATAACTTTTCCATTATATAAAATCTAATAAGTCTCATTAAATTTTTAGTTATCTCTTCTTCCAAATATTTCTAATATTCTTAAGAACATGTTTATAAAGTCTAAGTACAATTGCATTGCTCCATAAATAGCTACTTTTTCTTGGTCAATTCCATAATTTTCACTCATCATTTTTACTTTATTCATGTCATATGCTGTTAATCCTGCAAAAATTCCTAAAACAACCCAATCTAATAATATATCTAATCCTGAACTTCCTATAAATAAATTAACTAATGTTAATATTAGTGCAACTATTAGTGCTGCAAATAAAATATTTCCAAAACTACTTAAATCTTTTTCGGTCTTATATCCCATATATGCTAAAATTCCAAAAAAAGCTGATGTAGCAAATAATGCATATGCTATTGTTGTTAAATCAAATACTGCAAATATTACTGAAAAAGTTACTCCTGTTAACATTGAGTATCCAAAAAATAACAATGTTACTGTTCCTGATGATAATTTGTGAAAGAATAGTCCAAATACAACTGCTATTACTAATTGTGCTATTAATATCATTGTCCATCCATTAACAATATCAGCAATTGCTCCAGTATAATATGTTACAGCAGCAATTATACCAGTACTTAATAATCCTAAAAACATCCACAAAAATGTTTGTGCTAATGTTTTATTTGTGCTTTGTACATATGTGTCTTCCATTTTTATTCCTCCTTTTTATCGAACTTTATTTCTTGTTCGCTTTTATTGTACATAAAATTTGTATAATAAATTTTCGTACTTGAACAAATTAGCTTTAATTTGAAAAAAATAAAAATTAGAACTTAAATTTGTTCTTATTACAAAAAAGGGGAAAACATATTACAGCATTTTATACATTTCATATAAACATGTTTTCCCCCTTTATTTTATTTTATTATTTAATTATTAAAATAATGTTAACTTTTACTCTACTGTTAAAAATCCTCCAAATGCTTTGCTTGTTGGATAATCTGGTAATATTTCAGCTCCTCCAGCAACTACTACTTTATCTCCTGATTCAAGATTTCCTAAAGTTTTGTGTTTTTGGATTCCTTCTTCTATTACTTTATTGATGTCTCCCTTATTTTCTATATATACTGGAAATACATTCCAAGCAATTCCTAATTGACGGAATGTTCTTTTATTATCTGTAACAACTAATATTGGGCAACCTGCTCCAAGTCCAGCTAATCTTCTTGCAGAATCACCTGTATGTGTATAACAAATAATTGCGTCAGCATTAGTATTTTTAGCCATTACACATACTGAATAAGCTATGTTATCTTCCATATCTTTTAATTCATAATTTTCATTTTGTTCAAATCTTTTCCAGTAATTTATTGTTGGTTCTGTTCTTCTTGCAATTTTATCCATTGTTTGAACACATTCTACTGGGAAATCACCCATTGCACATTCACCTGATAACATTACTGCACTTGTTCTATCATATATTGCATTTGCAACATCATTTGCTTCAGCTCTTGTTGGTAATGGATTATGTGTCATTGATTCTAACATTTGTGTTGCTGTTATTGCTGGTTTATTTGCTTTATTTGATAATTTTATAAATTTCTTTTGCATAATTGGTGGTTCTGTGAAGTCTGTTTCTGTAGCCATATCTCCACGTGCAATCATTTGAACGTCAGCATTATCAACGATTTCTTCCATATGCTCTAATCCTTCTATATTCTCAACTTTTGTAATTATTTTAACATCTTTTCCACCATTTTCATCTAATACTTTTCTTACTTGGTCAATATCATCTTTTCCTCTTGTGAATGACATTGCTACATAATCATATTCATGTTCACATGCTGTTTTTAAATCATTAATATCTTTTTCTTTTAATGCTGGTAATCTAACAGCTGTTCCTGGTAAGTTTATTGTTTTTCTACTTCCAAGGCCATTTCCATGAACTACTGTACAATGAATATCTTTACCAACGATTTCATCAACAACTAATTCTATAGCACCATCATCAATTAAAACTTTTGCTCCTGGTTTTACATCTTGATATAAATTTTTATAAGAAACTGAAACTCTATCTTTGTCTCCAATTATATCTTCATTTACTAATACAAATTTTTGTCCATCTTCTAATTTTATTTTTTCATTTTTTCCTGTTACTAACATTCCTGTTCTGATTTCTGGTCCTTGCATATCAAGAATCATTGGAATTGGAAGATCAAGTTCTTCTCTTAGTCTGATTATTTCTTCTGTTTTTTCTTTTTGTTCATCATAGCTTCCGTGTGAATAGTTAATTCTGCATACGTTTAATCCTGCTTTGAATAATTCTGGTAATTTGTTTTCACTTGCAGGTCCTATTGTTCCAACAATTTTTGTTTTTCTTAAATATTGTTTCATTTTTATATCTCTCCTTTTTTATGTTTTTTCACTTTTACCAATGATTAGTATAACACAAAAAACTAATTTTTCAAGTATTTTCGATAATTTTTTGTTAAGTTTGTCGAATGGGACGATTCTGATAGATAAACATTTTAATATTATTAAAACTTATTGTCTATCAGAACCGTCCCATTCGACTCTATTATTTTAACCAATTTCAGATTTTATATTATGGAAATTTTGTTATTTTATTTTGTCATCCATTTTACTAAATTCATGTTTTCTGAATCTAACAACATTTCATGTTTTGGCATTACTCTAAATGTATACCCAAAATTTCCACCTGTTATTAATTTTATTTTTGCTGAATATTTATAAACATTTTCTTCTCTGTCTTCTTCGACTCTTTTCATTTCTGTAATACATACATTATTTACAATTCCATTATCTTGAATTTGGCCATAATATACTTGAACAGAAACATTATCTGGATCAAAATTTGGTAATTGCACTTTACAACTAACTTCTATTAAATCTCCAGCATTCATTTTTACATTATCTAGATTATTTTCTTGTGATATCTCTATTTGATTCCATCTTTCTTTTGCTGATTTTTTCCATTTTGCAAAATCATTTACATTACTCAATTCAGTAAATTTTTTATTATACATATTAGCTAATGGCATATATATTTTTTCCATATAATCTACTAACATTCTTGATGTGCTATATCTTCCTCCTGTAGAAATTATTGAATTTTTCATATATTTAACCCAATCCTTTGAGTATCCTTTTTCATTTTGTCTATAATATGTTGGTATAATTTTATTTTCTAGTGTACTATAAATACTATCACTATCACTATTATCTTGTATTTCGTATGAATCATAATTTTTATCAAGACCTATTGCCCAACCATTTGTTGTATCATATCCTTCTGCCCACCAACCATCTAATACGCTAAAGTTTACAACGCCATTTACAGATGCTTTTTCTCCTGATGTTCCTGAAGCTTCCATTGGTCTTCTTGGATTGTTAAGCCATATATCAACACCACTTACTAAATATCTTGCCATTCCAATATTATAGTTTTCCAAAATAAATATTTTTCCTTTAAATTGTGGCATTAATGATATTTCATGAATTTGCTTAATTAAGTTTTGTCCTTCAACATCTGCTGGATGTGCTTTTCCTGCAAATATAAGTTGTACTGGTCTATTTTCTTGATTTAGTAATTGTGTTAATCTTTCAATATCTCTAAATATTAATGTTGCTCTTTTATATGTTGCAAATCTTCTTGCAAATCCAATTGTTAATGCTTTTGGATTTAATTTTTTTACAACATCATTTATATCCTCATAGCTATAACCACTTCTTTTAAATCTTTCTGTAACATTATTTTTAACTAATTCCATTAGTTTTTCTTTTCTTTTTATATGTTCATTCCATAATTTTTCATCTGGAATACTAATTATTTTTTTCCATGTAGTATTATCTTGAATATTATCTTGCCAATATGGAATTAAATATTGATTATATAAATTTTTTAAATTAGGAGCTAACCAGCTACATGTATGAATTCCATTTGTTACATATGTTATTGGTGATTCATTTGCAGCTATATCAGGCCATACTTCTGAGAATAATTCTCTTGATACAGCTCCATGTAATTTACTTACACCATTTCTTTTTCCAGCAATTCTTAATGCTAATATCCCCATATTAAATCCTGGCTCAAGATTAACAGTTTCTTTCATTCCTAATTTCATAAACTCATCTCTAGTTATTCCTAAATCGTCCCACATTCCTGAGAAATATTTATCTATTAATCCTAAATCAAATATATCATTTCCAGCTGGTACAGGTGTATGTGTTGTAAATGCTGTTTGTGATGTAACTATTTCTTTTGCTATTTGGAATGATATTTGTTTTTCTTTCATTGTGTCTTTTATTAATTGAAGTGTTAAAAATGATGAGTGACCTTCATTCATATGATATACAGTAGGTTTTAATCCTAATGCTTTTAATAATTCTACTCCTGCCATACCTAAAACAATCTCTTGTCTTATTCTCATCTCTTTGTCTCCACCATAAAGCTTTAATGTTATATTTCTAAATTCTTCTATATTTTCTTCAATATCTGAATCCATTAAATATAAATTCACTCTACCAACTTGGATTTTCCATATTTTTAAATGTAATGTATTCCCAAGCATTGGTATTTCTAAAATCATATCTTTATCTTCTGCAGTTTTTACTGGATTAATAGGCAAATTATATAAATCAATATTTTTATATTCTGATTCTTGTTGACCAAATCCATTTATTTTTTGATTAAAATATCCATTTTTATATAGCAAGCCAACAGCTACTAATGGAATACCTAAATCACTTGCAGATTTCAAATGGTCTCCTGATAAAATTCCAAGTCCTCCTGAATATATTGGTAATATTTCATCTAAACCATATTCAGCTGAAAAATATGCTATTAAATCTTTTTTATTGTTTGGATACTTTTTGGCAAACCATGTATCTTTACTATATAAATAATTTTCATAATCTGCTACAACTTTTTCATAAAGTTTAATTATCTCCTCATTTTGAGTTGCTTTTTCTATCTTTTCTTGTGATACCAATTTCAAAAATTTTGTTGGATTTTTATCAATCCTTTCCCACAAATCTGGATCAATCATTTTAAAAATTTTCAAAAATTCTGTATTCCAAGACCACCACAAGTTATTTGCAATCTCTGTTAATTTTTTTAATTCTTTTGGTAATTGTGGAACTACTGTAATTCTATTAAAAATATACATTTTTTCCTCCTTTGTACACTTTTCAGATTTCTTTTGTAATCTCTTTTTTCAATATATTTATTATCTATTAAAAAAATATTTTTGTCAAATATTTTGCACATGAATTTTTCTATTTATTTATTACTTTTTTATTACATTTTTTTAGGGGGCTTTTTATTTTTTTATCTTTTTGGTATAATTTATTTATGTAACTTTTGTTAAGAAATTTTAAATGTAATGAGGAGGTATCATTATGACAACTAAAACAACTAAAACAAATAGCAACACATTTAAAAATTTTCGAAGAAAAGCCACTCGGCTATTCTTACTGATTGCTACTTTTGTAGCATGTGGTTACGGAACTTACAAACTTGCTTCCACTGGAGCAAAAATTACTGGAACTCAGTTAAGAATGGCTTATTTCTACTACGAAATTAGTCAAACTGAACAAGAACGGTTGCATTATATGAATAATGCAAAAGACGTAAATATTAATATGAGAAGTCCTTATACTAAAATGGCAGATGATGCTGTTGAGTATGGGAAATCATTTTCCACAGCAAGAGAAACTTTAAGAAAAAGCAGTGACCCAGTTATTGCATTTTCAGCAAGACATTATTTTGATTTCTTTACACTTTGTTTAGGAATCTCTTGCTTTATTCTTATTGCAGGAATCTGGTATCTCTTATTAAAATTCTTCGTCCCAATTATTGAAGTTGAAGAAAAAATTTTCGATTCAACAATAAAAGTAATTTTTTGTCTGACAGGTTATATTTTCTCTCTTATAGCGACTTTATGTTTTGCAATTGCTAAGCAATTCTCTCATAAAAAAGCTATAAAAAAAGAAAAGAAACCTAACGACAAAGTTGTTAAGTTTCACAAGAGGGTGGGCTAAGCCCCCCTTTTGGCTATATTTAAAAATTTTTATTCAAAATAATTTTTTATTTTTCCTTTTCCATCTTTAGATTCAACTTCTAAAATCCCACCTGATAAAATTGGAATCTGTGGTGCTACGTGACCTATATCACTATTAATTACTATTGGAATATTCAAATCTGCTAAAGCATCTTTCAATGTTTGTTCATACGAAATATCATAATCCTCTCTTATCATTAAAGGTCTACCAAAAATTATTCCTTTACAATTTTCAAAATATCCAGCATTTTTTAATTGCCATAGATGTAACAATATTTGTGGAGTAGACATTTCAAATATCTCCAAAAACCATACAATCCCATCTTTTTTATATTTTTCAATAAATTCTTTTGTTTTATCATATTTTGTTCCTATAAGGTTAATTATTACGTCCAAACACCCTCCAACAGCTCTACCTTTAAAACAAATTTCTTTCTCATCATTTAAATTTTTCCATTGTACATCGTTTTGTAAATCATATTCTTCAAAAGGATCAACTCTTTCTTTCCATTCGCCAGTTTCACATTTAGCAAAACTATTTTGAATCATTTCTTCTTTTTCCATTATTTTTAATGAATTAATTAAACTTTCGTGCATTTTTCTCATTCCAAAATCTTTCACTGTTGGACCATAAATACAAGCTATATCAAGTATTGTTGTCAATAAATAAACTAATACCGTATTATCTGAATATCCCTGAAACCATTTTGGTTCTGTTTTTCTTAATTCATTAAAATCTAATTCATCAAGAACTTCTGACAAAAAATCTCCCCCACCTGCTGATATAATTGCTTTTACCTTGTCATCATTCCACAAATCCATAAATTGTTTTGCTCTTTCTTTTTTTGATGAACTTCTTCCTTTGTCATCTTTTCTAACATTTGATGTCTCAATAAAATTGAATCCAAGATTTTCAATATTCTTTTTAGCATTATCTAGTCTTTTAAAATCAACTTCTTTAGTTATTCCAGCTGATGGAGCAGTAGTTGCTATAAAATCTCCTTTTTCTAATTTTTTTGGATATCTCATATAACATTCCTTTCATTTTTATTTCATAGGTTATTTTAAGCAATATTTATATTAATAAAATTTAATAATATTCAAATGTTCTAGCAAAATTTTTATACCAAGAAAAATCAAAATTGCTCCTCCGAAAAGTTCTGCTTTACTCTCAAATCTATCTCCAAAAACATTTCCAACTTTTGTACCTATTACAGATAATACAAAAGTTATTGTTCCTATTAATGTTATTGCTAATATTAGATTAACATTTAAGAAAGCAAAAGTTATTCCTACTGCTAATGCATCAATACTAGTTGCTATTGCAAGTACTATCATTGTCTTAAATCCAACATTATCATTACAATTCTCACTATCTTCAGGGCTTATAGCATCTTTTATCATTTTGCCACCAATTATACTTAGCAAAATAAATGCAATCCAATGGTCAATGCTTGTAACAAAATTTTCAAACCCTTTGCTTAAAAAATATCCTATTACAGGCATTATAGCTTGAAATCCTCCAAAATACAATCCTATAATTAAAGCTTTTTTCCAACTCATTTTTTTCAGTGATAAACCTTTGCATATTGAAACTGCAAAAGCATCCATACCTAAGCCTAAACTTAATACTATTAATTCTACAAATCCCACGACTGATTCTCCTTTTTATATTTTATGTTTTTTTCGAATTAGTATAACTAGCATATTTTTTAATTTTTACTTTTAAAACTTTCTATAAGCTGAAAAAATGAGACTCTGCCTGTATTTTATTATACAGACAAGTCTCATTTTTTAAAATATATCCAGATATTTTTTATCATTATGTTGAATATATTACATATTAAATATGCTAACTACTCCCTCATCGTTTTTCCATTATAGCAATTTTTTCTTTTTATGTCAATCTCTATTTGGCTAATTCATATATTGCTGTTGCATACATACAACACGCATCAATTAAATCCTTGTATTTTATATATTCATTTACTTGATGGCACATATCAGGCTCTCCTGGTTTTATTGCACCAAATGAAACACAATTTTTAAATGCTCTTGCAAATGTTGCACCACCGATTGCTAAAGGTTCTCTTTTTTCGCCAGTATATTCATTATAAATTCTACATAACTTTTGTACCAATTCATTATCTTTTGGAATATATAAAGCTTTGTTTTCACCAGAATACTTTATCTCTATTCCTCCTAATTCTTTTTCTACTGTATTTTTAATTTTTTCAATATCTTGATCACCTGGTATTCTTAAATTCATTCCAGATTTTATTTTTCCATCTTCTAATTTTAATTGTGCTAAATTCAAAGTTAAATCACCTAATTCTGAATTTTTGTGACTAATTCCTAAGCTTTCTCCATTTGTCTCTTTTCTAATTTTTTTAGCTAATAACTTAATTGTATTCTCCTCAACATTATATCTATTAAATAATTCATTTAATAACATTACCATTTCTGAAATAGCATTTTTACCTAATTCTGGATGTGCTGCATGTGCTTGTATTCCTGTTGTTTCTATATAAAATTCATTTTGCATTTTTGTAAATGCTATATTTTCTGATACTTTTTCTAATAAAAATTCTTTTACTTCATCTTCTATTTTAAAGTCTACCTCCAATTTTACAGAACAATACTTTGGAACTACATTAACTCTATTATTTTTGCAATCTATTTCTTTTATTTTTATCTTATCATCTTCTACATATGTTCCAGATGTATATATTGTAAGCAATGCTTTTTCAGCATATATACATGGAAAATCAGCATCAGGACTAAATCCAGCTGTTGGAGCTTCTTCATGTTTTTTATAATAATTTATACATTTCCAACTATTTTCTTCGTTTAATCCAATTATTAATCTTACTCTTTTATGTACAACTGTATTTTCCATAACAGCTTTCATAGCATATAAACTAGCTATCATTGGTCCTTTATCATCAGTTGTTCCTCTCCCATAAAGCTTATCTTTATCAATCGTAAGTTCAAATGGTGGATATGTCCAACCTTCACCTTCTGGCACTACATCTAAATGTCCAACTATTCCTACTAATTCTTCTCCTTCTCCAAATTCAATATATCCACAATATTTATCTATATTTTTAGTTCTAAATCCTAATTTCTTTCCAATTTCTAAAAACTTATTTAGTGCATCATCTACATTTTTTCCAAAAGGATATTGAGGATCGTCATATCCTTGTAATTTACTTGGGATTTTTATCATTTCTCCCAAATCTTTTATCATTTCATCTTCATTTGCAATAATATATTCTTTAAACATTCGTATCTCCTTTTTCAAAAAAATCTATAATTGCCTCTACTGCCATCCTTGCGCTTCCAAGTGCTCTACAAACAGTTGATTTACTTTCAGATAAGTCTCCTCCAGCATACACACCTTCTATATTAGTTCTTCCTTTATCGTCTATTTTTAATAGTCCTCTTTCATTATATTCCAGTCCTTCTGATTCTAAAACTTTTTTATTCGGTTTTAATCCTATCGCAAAAACAACAGTATCTGCTTTAAAATTAAATTCAGTGTTTGGAATATCCATTGCTTTTCCTTCAACAACCTTTGTATGAATACATTTTACATATTCAATTTTTTTATCTTTTCCTTCTGCTTTAATAACTCTTGTAGTAAACTCTGGATTTACTCCATCTTTGATTGCTTCTTCAAGCTCGATTTTTCTAGCTGGCATATGTTCTATATCTCGTCTGTATAAGATGTTTGATGATTTTGCTCCCATTTTTATTGCCACTCTTGCAGAATCCATTGCAACATTTCCTCCACCTATTATCACAACATCTCCTAAATTTTTAATATACTCTTTTCTATTATATGCTTTTAAAAAATAATCTGAATCATAAATCTGTTCAAACTCACCTATATCATATTTACTTGGTGTTTCTGCACCTATTCCTAAAAATATACAATCATATTCTTTTTTCAAGTCTTTAATATGAATATTTTTTCCTAATTCTTTTTCAGTTTCAAATTTAATATTCATATTTTTTAATATCTCTATAATTTCCTGCACATATTTTTTTTCTAATCTAAAATCCGGAATTCCATATTTTAAAATTCCACCTAGTTCTTTTTCTTTTTCAAATATTGTAACTTGAAATCCACTTTTTCTTAACTCATATGCACATTCTAAACCTGCTGGTCCTGAACCAATAACTGCAATTTTTTCTTTTCTCTCATCTTTTATTTGAACATTAATTTTAATTTTTTCTTCATCAGCCCATTCATTTACAAATCTTTCTAAGCTTCCTATTTGCGTTGGTTTTTGTTTAATTCCCCTAATACATGCACCCTCACATTGTTGTTCTTGAGGGCATATTATACTACAAATATGAGAAAAAATATTATTTTCTCTCAATATTTCATATGCTTCTTCCATTTTTTCTTCTGTTATTTTTGATATAAATTCGGGGATATTTGTTTTCATAGGACACCCTTTTGAACATGGTTTTGTTTTACAATTCAAACAGTATCTTGCTTTTTCTTTAATTTTTTCTATATTTTCCATGATATTATTTATTCCTCAACAATTTCTTTAATTCCTTCTATTTTCATAATTCCTGTAATTAATCTATTTTTATTTAATCTTTCTAAAATTTTTCCTTTTACTCTAATGTAATCTGATTCAACTTTTATTCTCTTTATTATTATCTCGTCTTTAGCTAATATTTTTTCAACTTGTTTTAAATTTTTATAAATATCATCAGTATAAATTTTAAAATCAAACTCATCAAATTTTTCTGCTGCATCTGAAATTTTATATGAGTATGATAGTATGATATAAATAAAAAATGTTGCCACTATTGCTACTATATAAGCACCTGTTCCAACAATTAATCCGATTCCTGTTACAGCTAACAAACTTGATGCTGTTGTCAATCCTTTTACATGAAATCCATCTCTTAAAATAGTTCCTGCACCAATAAATCCTATTCCTGAAAGTAACTGTGCTGGTATTCTTGATGGATCAGCTCCATCTATTGTTTTTGATAAATATATTCCGCAAAGCATTATCATTACTGCACTTTCTCCAACTAGTATATGTGTCCTTATTCCTGCAGGCTTTTTCCATGCTTCTCTTTCATAGCCAATTACTCCAGCTAAAAATGCTCCTAATAATAATCTTATACAGGCTTCTAACTCAAATGAATGTGTAATTAAATTAAAAATTTTCTCCATCTTTTTCTCCTTTCCTTTTAACTTTTCACAATTTTTTCATTTTATTTTAACATTAATTTTATTTTTTCACAACTTACTTTTCATCTTTTGACCAATCATTCTTATGAATATTTCTTTGGTTTTTTGAGAATATTAATAATAAAATATAAGGAGGTTTTTGTATGATGAATCATCCAATTGAAGGACTAATGAATACTGCTATGAATAGCATTAAAGACATGATTGATGTTGATACTATTATTGGTGAACCAATCACTGCTGGAATAGATACTTTGATTATTCCAATTTCTAAAGTAAGTTTTGGGTTTGCTGCAGGTGGTAGCGAATTTAAGGGCGAAACTGTCAATGAATATTCTAAAAAAGAAAAAGAAGAACAAGTTCAATACAGACTTCCATTTGGTGGCGGTAGTGGAGCTGGTGTAAATATTGAACCAGTTGCATTTCTTGTTGTTTCAAATGGTCTTGTTAAATTATTACCTGTTACTCATGATTCCTATATTGATAAATTAATTGATTATGTTCCTGATCTCTTAGATAAATCTACTGACTTTTTAAAAAATCTTAAAAATAAAAATAAGTGTATTGAAGAACTTAAAGATAAAATTGAAGAAAACATAAAAATCGAGGATACTGATGAAACAGATGAAGAAAATGAACAAAACTAAAAATTCCAATAAATTTTCTAAAAAATAATACAGGCTGTAAAAAGTTATATATTAATGACTTTTTTCAGCCTCTTTTTCTAATTATATTTTTTAAAACACTTATTTCTATTAAGCTTTTAAATCTTAATTTAAAGTAGTTTCTCTTAAAATCAGTATTTATTTTATATTCTCTTTTTTTAATTTGATTTTTTGTTATCAGAGTTGGAATTAATGCATTAATTATGGCATACAAATATATATTGGCAAATGTATTAGTTAATCCATAATTGATTTCTAGTGAAGCATTTTTTACTGTATATAAAAATTTTTTTAAAATTTTTTCGTCTTTTTTTATATTACTTTTCTTTATTAATTTTACAATTTTTTTTATATCTTTTTTTGTTATCTTTTTTTGGAAAATTTTAATGTATTTTAATATATATATTTTAATTATTATATTTAATTTAATCTTAGTATTTTCTATGCATAATTTCTTTATATCAATTCTTATATTTACTGATAACAATATTATTAATATTAAAAATAGTATTACAATAATTTTCATAATACTATTTTTTCCATATAATTCATTTTTATAATTATTTATTCTAATTATTAAATATTTTCGTTTTCTTTATTTTCACTATCTATTTCTTTTCTTTTGTTTTTTATAATTACAATATCTCCAAATAATTCTTCCTGTATTGCTGTTACTTTACTTCTTCTAGTCAATTCTAATAAACCTGTGAATGCAGTAACTACTTCTGCTTTTGGCTTTGTTTTTATAGAAAATAATTTATTAAAAACTACCTTTGGCTTTTTAGATAAAGCTCTAAATATCTCTTTTACTTTACTAGTTACTGTATATGTATCTGTAATTGCTATTTTTTCAATATTTTCAGCATTTTTGTTTATTTTATTTTTTACTTTTTCCAGTATTTTCTGATAATTCTCATATAGTTTATCTGAAGAATAATTTTTTTCTAATTTTTGTTTTGGTAATTCTATTGTCATTGGAATTCTATAAAATCTTTTATTATTTTCTTGAAGCATTATTCTAAAGCTTTTTGCTATTTCTTTATATTTTTTATATTCTATGATTCTTCTAATTAATTCTTCTTCTGTTAATTCTTCTTCTTCTTCGACTTCTTTTGGAAGTAATTCTTTTGATTTTAAATATACTAATGTACTCGCAATAACAAGAAACTCACTTGTTATATCTAGATTTTGTCTTTCCATTTCATTTATGTATTCCATATATTGATCTGTGATATCTGATAATTTTACATCATATATATCCATTTTATTTTTATCTATTAAATGGCATAATAAATCTAATGGTCCTTCAAAATTCTCTAATTTTAATGCATATTTATTTGTTTCTAATGTTAATATACTCATTTTATTCCCTACTCACTTCTTTTATTGTTTCCGGCTTATATCTTTTTTTCTTTAAATATAATATTATTTCACTCATTTCTTGTTTATTTATCTTTTTGTTTACTATATTTCTTGCTGATAATATTTCATATTCATTTAGCATTTCTTCATTTTTTGAAATATAATTTTCTATTGCCGATTCTTTTGCTCCTTTTGAATATAACTTATATTTTAATTCAAAAATTGATAAATTTTTTAATGCTACTGCTTCATGCATAAATCTCTCTACATATTTATCATCATTAATATATCCTAATTCTTTTAAGTTTTCAATAGTTTCATCTAAAATATCACTTTCTTCATTTTTGAATTTTTCTAATATTTCTTTTTCTGTTCTTTTTTTATAAAAAATATATTTTAACATTTTTGTTTTAAGTTTATCTATCTTTTCTAATCTTTCTAAATCCATCTTATCTCCAATTATATATAAAGAGATGTTATAAAAAATAGCACCTCTTTATATTTTTCTTTTATTATTTTTTGTCTTCATTTTTTTCTTCAGCATCTTTTGGTGGATTTTCATCTAAAGCTTGTTCAAATGCTTTGCTATAATTATCTCTAATTTTTTCTTCTACTTCTGCTAGTATTTCTGGATTTTCTTTTAAGTATTTCTTAACATTTTCTCTACCTTGTCCTATCTTAGCTCCATTATAACTAAACCATGCTCCACTCTTATCTATTATGTCTAGATTAACTGCTAAATCTAATATACTTCCCTCTTTTGATATTCCTTCACCATATAGTATATCAAATTCAGCCTCTCTAAATGGTGGGGCAACTTTATTTTTTACAACTTTTACTCTTGTTCTATTTCCTATAACTTCTCCATCTTTTTTTATGTTTTCTATTCTTCTTATATCAAGACGAACTGATGCATAAAATTTTAAAGCCCTTCCTCCTGGTGTTGTTTCTGGATTTCCAAACATTATTCCAACTTTTTCTCTTAATTGGTTAATAAATATTATCGCTGTTTTTGATTTATTTAAAACACCTGCTAATTTTCTAAGTGCTTGTGACATTAGTCTTGCTTGTAATGCAACATGTGTATCTCCCATGTCTCCATCAATTTCTGCCTTTGGTACTAAGGCTGCTACTGAATCTACTACTATTATATCTATTGCTCCACTTCTTACTAAAGCTTCTGTTATTTCTAATGCTTGTTCACCTGTATCTGGTTGAGATACTATTAAATTATCTATATCCACACCTAATTTCTTTGCATATATTGGGTCTAGTGCATGTTCTGCATCTATAAATGCTGCTGTTCCTCCTGCTTTTTGTGATTCTGCAACTGCATGCAATGCTAATGTTGTTTTTCCTGATGATTCAGGTCCAAATATTTCTATGATTCTTCCTTTTGGTATTCCTCCTATTCCTAATGCAACATCTAATGTTAATGCTCCTGTTGGAATAGCTTCAACTTCCATTGCTTTATATTCACCTAATTTCATTACTGAACCTTTTCCAAATTGCTTTTCTATCTGTCCCATTGCTACATCAAGTGCTTTTTTCTTTTCGTCATTTTCTTTCATATTTATCTCTCCTTACAAATTTTTGTTTTCTGAACGTCTGTTTGTAGTTATTATATCGTATAGTTTTTTTTTGTCAATACTTTTTTAATAATTTTTTCTATACCATTTTTCAATATTGTTATATAAGTTGTAGGCTGTTGGTTTTAAACTTCCTGTTAAATTTGCATTATATACTAGTATATTCTTTTTTCTTGCTATACTCATAAATGGTTTTTCATTATTATATATTTCTATAATTTTTTTATATTTCTCTCTTAGTTGATTTATATCTTCTATATTATTTGATTCTTCTAATAATTGATTTATTTCGTCATTAGAATAATTTGATATATTTCCGTTTCCAATATATGTATTCATATCTGGTGATTGTGATGATGTTATATTCATTAGTATAGCTTCATAACCATTTCTTGAATTTATTAAATTATAATAATTATCAGATGAAACTTTTTTTATTGTTACTACTATTCCTGCATTGGCCCATTGTTGTCTTAAATTCTCTGCTGTTGCTACACTTATAGCATTATCATTATTTACTGTTAAGGTAAATGCTAATTTTATATATTTTTTCCCACTTTGTTTTTGCCAAGTATTGTTTTTATAAGACCATCCATCTGCAATTAACAAATTACCTGCTACCTCTGAATTATACCCATTATCAATTAAGTCATTTGTATATAAAAAATGGCCATAATCTAGTGGAAAATCTGCTACTCTGTATCCATTTCCATAGCTACTTGCAATCGTATTGTTTTTATCAATATAATATGACAATGCTTTTCTTACATTACTGCTTGATAATATGTTATTAGTTAAATTAAATGCAACATAATCATATTCTCTACTATCAAAGGTTAATGCTGAAAATCCTATTGTTCCTATGTTTTGATTTACACTATTTTGTGATGTATTTATGCAATCTATATTTCCATTTTTGAAATCATTATATACTTCTCCCATAGTTTGGTATATGTTAATATTGACTTTTTCCAACACACTATTTTTGTCTTGATTCCAATAATCTTGATTTTTATCTAAGCTTATTACTTTTTCATCATATGAGGCAATTTTAAACATTCCTGTTCCTATTGGTAGGTTGGTTTTATCTGAATTTGTAAAATCTATATCTTTATAATATTCCGAAGACATTATTGGAAATGTTAAATTATATTCAAAAAATGGAACATTTTGATCTAATGTAATTTTCAATGTTTGGTCATCTAATATATCTATAGCAACAATATGATTTACATTTGCTGAATACACTGAATCAATATTTTTTAGTAGTATAACAGTGTATTTTACATCTTCTGCTTTAAATTCTGTTCCATCAGTCCACTTTACATTATCTCTTAATTTTATTACATATGTTAAATCATCTGTTTTGGATATTTCTTTTGCTAAAGCATATTCTTTTGAATAATCATCTTTTAATTCTATTAATGAATCAAATATAATTTTACTAATTTCCTGAACGTATTTGTTTTTGCTTATTATAGGATTTATTGTATCTAATTGTGATATTGCTAATCTTAGTTCTTTTACAACATCTGTTGTTTCTTCTGTTTCTTGTACTACTGTTTTTTTATCAGGTGATTCTTTATCTCTTTTATATATTGAGTACGTTACTATTGCCAATATTATAATTACAATTATAAAAATATATTTAAAAATATTTATTTTTTTCATTTTTCACCTCATCTCATTTTTTCCAATTTTCTTTGATTATCATATACCATTTTACTTCTTATTTCAAGAATATTTTTTGTACCAACATTTGGATTTTATGGAGCACACTGTGCTCCTCTACGGAATTGTGTATTGTTCTTATTAGAACAAATCTGAAAATTTTCAATTTTCAGTCTTTACTCTACTCTTTATATTTTTCTATAAAATTGAAATTTTCAGTAAATTTGTTCGAGCGCAAAAATTTATTTTATAAATTTTCTGTGCAATTTTTTATATAATAGAAAAGTCAGCATGACTTTCCTATTATATAAAATAAAGGCTACTAAAAAGTAGCCCTTAAATTTATTTTCTTGATTCTATTATTAGCTTTATACCTGTTCTGTCTTCCCCTTCGACTTGAACCTCTGCAAAAGCTGGTATGCATATTAAGTCAACTCCAGATGGTGCCACAAAACCTCTAGCTATGGCTACCGCCTTGATTGCTTGATTTAAAGCTCCTGCTCCTATTGCTTGCATTTCTGCTTTTGTAGTTTCCTTTACTAATCCTGCAATTGCTCCTGCAACTGAATTTGGATTTGATTTTGATGAAATTTTTAAAACTTCCATTTTTTTGCCTCCTATTTTTTAATTTTTAATTTTGTAACATTGACATATTCTTTTATATAATATTGTTATTCACTTGTCTATAGATTTATGGCAAAAACTGGAATAATCGTACGACCCATTTTTTAATTTTTCGACATTTAATTTATATTAATTCTTTTTATATCCGTTACTCGACATTTTTCATCATTTATTTCAAAAATGCAACCATTCAAAAAAGCTTCTCCATCTGCAATTTTATATCTCTCTGGTAATGATGTTAAAAATCTTTTTATTGATGCTTCTTTATTCATTCCTATAACAGAATCTTTTGGTCCTGTCATTCCTATATCTGTAATATATCCTGTTCCATTTTTCAATATCTTTTCATCAGCAGTTTGAACATGTGTATGTGTACCAAATACAGCTGTAACTTTTCCATCTAAAAAATATGCTAATGCTATCTTTTCTGCTGTTGCTTCAGCATGAAAATCAATGATTATTATATCAACATTATTTTTTATTTTTTCTATTATATCTTCTGCTACAGTAAATGGATTTTCACTTAATACATTCATTGTAACTCTACCAATCAAATTGATTACTGCAATTCTCTTATCTTTGCAATGAAATATTTGATAACCTTTTCCTGGATTATTTTTTGAATAATTTGCTGGTCTAATTAATTTTGGATTATCAATAAAATTAAATATATCTTTTTTTCCCCATGTATGATTTCCCATTGTTATGCAATCAACTTTCATTTTTAATAATGTTTGAAATGCTTTTTCTGTTATTCCCATACCTTCTGCAACATTTTCTGCATTTACTATACAAAAATCTATATTTTCTTTTTCTTTAATTTCTTTATATTCCTTCTCAAATTTCTTTAATCCTGCTGTTCCAACTAAATCTCCTACTGCTAGAATTTTCATCTTTATTCTCCTTCCTTTCTTGAGATATTCATTTAATAAAAACATTAATTTTTTAAATTTAGTATCTCACCATATTTTTAACTCATTATTGATAATACTATAAATCAATTATATCTTCAAGTGTAGTTACTAAAAATGCTCCTTCTTTTATTAATTCATTTGTTCCTTCAGATTTTACACTTGTTATATTTCCAGGTATTGCATATACATTTTTTCCCTGTTCTATTGCAAAATTCGCAGTAATTATACTACCACTTTTTTGGCTAGCCTCTGTAACTAATACTTTATCTGATATTCCACTTATTATCCTATTTCTAGCTGGAAAACATTTTGGAGTTGGTATCATATTTAGTGGATATTCAGATATAATCAACCCTTGTTCTTCTAGTATTTTATTATATAATATTTCATTTTCTTTTGGATATATATAGTTTATTCCTGAACCTAATACAGCTATTGTTTTTCCTTGCGCAATAAGTGCTCCTTTATGTGCATAACTGTCAATTCCTCTTGCCATTCCACTAACTATTGTATAGTCTTTCTTAGCAAGCATATAACTCATTTTCTCTGTTATTTTTCTTCCATATTCTGAACAATTTCGTGATCCAACAATGGCAATTGTTTTTTCAGATTCCAGTAAATTCAAATTTCCTTTTGCATATAATATAATTGGTGCATCATATATATTTTTTAATTTATATGGGTATTTTGAATCAAATAGGCCTACTATTTCTATATTTTCTGCTAATGTTTTTTCATATATTTTTTCAGCTTGTTTTCTTTTGGTTGAATTAATAATCTTATGTATTATTTTTTCCGAATTAGTAAATTCTTTTAGTCCATTTTCTGTATAATTAAATATTTTTTCTGGTGTTCCTAATATTTTTATTAATTCTAATTTTTCTCTAGGCTCAAAATCTAAAATTGAGAGCCAAATCAAATAGTACATGTCTCATCTTCTTTCTTTTTTGATTTTGCCCTCAATCATATTTTTTATTATTTATTTTGATTTTTTGTTGCTTTAACAACATTATTCATAAGCATTGCTATAGTCATTGGTCCAACTCCTCCTGGAACTGGAGTAATATAACTTGCTTTTTTACTTACATTTTCAAAATCAACATCCCCTTTAAGCTTTCCTTCTTCTGTTCTGTTAATTCCAACATCTATTACAACAACACCATCTTTTACCATATCAGCTTTTACGAATTCAGGTTTTCCTATAGCTGAAACTAATATATCAGCATTTTTTGTAATCTCTGATAAATTTTGTGTTCTTGAGTGACATATTGTTACTGTTGCATTGTTATTTAGTAAACATTGGCTCATTGGTTTTCCAACAATATTACTTCTTCCTATTACTACAGCATTTTTTCCTTCTAAATCAATATTATATTCTTCAAACATTCTCATTATTCCATATGGTGTACATGAAACAAATGTGTCTTGACCTAAAACTAGTTTTCCAACATTAATTGGGTGAAATCCATCTACATCTTTTTCTGGTGCTATTTTTCTAAATGCTTCATTTATATCTAAGCCTTCTGGTATCGGACTTTGCAATAATATTCCATTTATATTTTTATTATTATTTAATTTTTCAATTAAATCTATCAATTCTTGTTGTGTAGTTGTATCTGGTAATAAATGTTCTTCAAACTCTATTCCGACTTCATCACATGCTCTGCTTTTATTTCTAACATAGATTTGTGAAGCACTATTATTTCCTACCATTATTACTGCTAATTTTGGTATTATTCCTTCACTTTTTAGTTCTTCAACTTCGCTTTTTAAACTTTCTCTTGTTTTCTTAGCTAATTTTTTTCCATCAATTATTTCCATATTAACTCCTCATATATTTATTTAGTGCATCATTCTTGCAAAAAAAGTAATATAAACAACTATTCCTAATATCACTCTATATATTGCAAAAACTTTGAAACTTCTTTTCTTTATAAATTCCATCAAAAATTTGATTACTGCTAATCCTACTAAAAAGCTTGAAATTACTCCTGCAAAAAAAGCAATTGAAAATTGAAAGTCAAATATTTTCAACACTGTTGCTGCAAATACAATTGGTGTTGATAATAAAAATGTATATTTTGCAACACTTTCTCTATCAACTTTTAATGCTCTACCTACTGTTATTGTAGCTCCAGACCTTGAAACACCTGGAATAAAAGCTAATACCTGTGATATTCCTATTAAAAATGCTTGTTTAAATGTCATATTTTCATATGATACTTCTGATTTTGATTTTTTATCAACAACATATAATAATATTCCCATTACAATTAATGCTGTAGCCACTATTAATGGTTGTGTTAAATAGCTTTCTAGATAATGTTCAAATATAATTCCTATAATTCCTGCTGGTATCGTTGCTGCAACAATATACCAAAATATTCGTCCTTCTGTTGAATCTTCTTTCTTAAATACTTTATTAAATCCACCTTTTATAAGATTTATCCAATCTTTAAAGAAAAATATGCATATTGCTAATAATGTACCAAAATGTAATGCTATATCAAATGAATCTGATATTTTCCAATCAAAAAAGAATTCTGATAATAAATATAAATGCGCAGAACTAGATACTGGTAATAATTCTGTTAATCCTTGCACAATTCCTAAAGTTATTGCTTCTATAATTTCTACCATTTTAAAATTTCTCCTTTGTTATATTTCTTTTAATATATGATATAAAGTCTCTTGTATAAATTCAGCTGATGTCATTGGGGCTACTCTACCTGGTAAAGAAAGTGCCCATATCAATTTTAAGCCTAATCTTCTTGCTGCATTTCTGTCAACACCACCAGGATTTGATGACAAATCAATTATTGTACATTCTTTTTTTACATTTTTTAATCTATTTTCATCTAGTATTTGGAATGGTATCGTATTTATTATTATGTCATATTTATCTAATTCGCCATCTAAATCACTTAGATGTATTGGATTGTATCCATATGCTTTTATCCATGCTATATCTGAGTCTTTTCTGGCCTCACATGATACTTTTGCTCCTATTCCATTCATCATTTTTGCAAGTACTTTTCCAACTCTACCAAATCCCATTATTAATAAATTACTACCATGAATTGTTCTTTGTGTATTTTCCATTGCTATTTGAATTGTTCCTTCTGCTGTTGCTATTGTATTTAATACTACTAGTTCCTCTCTTTTTAATAAATCAATATACTTTATGTTTCCTTCTTGTAATTTTGTTGTTACTTTTTCTGTAAGTTTTCCTGCTATAAATATTTTGTTTTTATTTGACATCTCTGTTATTATTTCATCTATTGGTATTTTTTCGTCTGAAAAAGGTGCACTTATATTTTTTGAATCGTTTGTCATAGGTACAGGCCCTAAAATAATCTCCGAACTTCCTATTAGTTCTTGAATACTTGCACATCTTTTAATATTTTCACTTTCAATTATATCTTCTGAGTTCTCTAGTCCATATGTATATACTAAAAAGTCATCTTTTGCTAATAGTTCAATTAGATTGACTATTCTTAAATCTCCTCCAATTACGGATATTGTTTTATACATATTTTTATCTCCTTTTCTCTTAAATTTTTTCCTTTTGTATTTCTTCTTTTTCTTTTGAATTTTCTTGTTTTTTCATTTCTTCTTGCATAAAAATTTGGTCTACTTTTTGAATAGCCCTATTTTTTATTTCATTTTCATTCATACCTTTAATTAATTTTACTGTTTCTTCTAAATACTTTTGAATTTCTTCATCTCTTTTTTCTGGTTTTTTTACTACTTTTTCTTCCATTTTTACTGAAACAGCTAAGTATTGTTTTATAGGTTCAAGTGCTTTATCATTTGCTATTATATTTAAGTATGATTCATCTATTTCTATTGCTTTATTTGCAAATAAAATTGCTTTATCTTTATCTCTTTTTACCATACTAATTTTTGATAATTGATAATATGCCTTTGCTTCTAATTCTTCTGATAATAAACAATCTGCAAAATATTTTTCTGCTTCATCTAGATCTTCTTCCATCAATGATATTTGTGCTAAATTGTATTTTGCACCGTATAATTTATGATTTATATCTGCTGCTTTTTCGTATGCCTCTTTTGCACTTGAAAAATCATTAAGTCTTGTATAGGCAATTCCTAAGCTATAGTATAATTCAAAATCTTCTGGTCTATATTTAATTGCATCTTGATATATGCTTACCGCTTCTTTAAATCTTTCTTGTTCACAAAGCAATTCTCCTAACAAGAGTGAAGCTTCGTAATAATCAGCCTTATTTTCCAATAAATTTCCTAGCATTGTTATTGCTTCATCTTTTTTTCCTAAGTTCATCAATAATTCAGCTATTTTATAATATGAATCATAATCACGCTTATTAGAATCTACTGCTTTTACATATTCATCTATTGCTTTTCTTGTTCCACCTTCTTTTTCATATATCTTTGCTAATTCTATATGACCTTTATACGTATCTGGATATTTCTCTATTAAACTTAATAATACTGCTTTTGCTTTTTTTCTTTTTCCAAATAATAACAGATATTTGGCCCATATTATCGCAACTGTTTCTGAAAAATTATTTCCAGCATATTCAAAAACAATTACTACTATTGGCAATATTATAGATATTCCATACATTAGAACTTTTAGTATGCCTGATGAAAATATCGAACCTACTAATAAATCCAAAAAATTTATTGCTATTCCTATTGCTTCTAATACTAACACACACACATAATTTGTATCATTTTTTTTTATTAATTTTGCAAAAATTATTATAAACAAAGAAAATGCTAAAATATTAAATGCAAATTTTTCAATTAACATTTTTTCTTTTCACCCCTATATTTAACATTTTATTACATTGACTTTTCTTTATTTTCTCTCTTTCATCGGTGTAATTATAACATATGCATTTTTCTAAAACAAGTTATATTTTAAAATAAGCATTGACTTTTGATTAATAAATTACTATATTATTATTTATAGAAAGGAGCTATATATGGCATTTGATGGTATTATTGTAAAAGCACTTGTTAAAGATTTCCAAAACAAACTAATTGGTGCACGAGTTAATAAAGTTTTACAACCTAATAAAACAGAGGTTGTTTTTAATTTGTATAATTCAAATAATTATTTATTCAATATTTGTATTCATCCAGATTATTATAGACTTTGTTTAACAAATTTTTTAAAACCCAATCCAACTAATGCTCTTAATTTTTGTATGCTACTTCGTAAATACCTAACTAGTAGCAGAATCACAAATATTGAAAGTGTTGATTTGGATAGAATTATTTTTATTGATTTTGAAGGAAGTAATGAACTTAAAGATACAGTTAGTTTTAGATTAGTTATAGAACTTATGGGTAGACGTAGCAATATAATTTTACTAAATCACAAAGGATTTATTATTGATTCTTTAAAACATATTATTACATCAGATAGAGAAATATTCCCTGCAAGATTTTATATTTCACCTAAATCTTCTAAAAATTCTTTTTTAGAATTAAATAATTTTGATGATTTTTATTCTTTATTATCTTCTCAGAAATATGAACCACTATCAAAATTTATACCTTCACTTTTCACTGGATTCACATCTGTGTTTATTACAAACATATTGAACAATTTAGGAATTGAAGATGATTCTAAAGATATTAATGATTTAAAAGAAATTTATGATTATATAAAAAAATTAATTGATAATTTTGGAACTGATAATATTTGCTTTAAAAAAATAGATAAAGATTTTACTGTTGAACTTGGAACAAGTGAAATTTCTTTAAATGAATTTATTGATACATTTTATCATGACAAAGAAATCCAAAATAAATTTATGTCAGCTAAATCTGAATTGTCAAAATCAATTCTTGCCGCTTTAAAAAAATCGTCAAAAAAACTTGAAAACATAAACCAAAAATTAACTTCATGTAATGATATGGAAAAATATAAATTATATGGTGAACTTTTGACTGCAAATCTTTATAAATATCACGAAAATTTTGCACAATCTTCTATTACATTAGAAAATTATTATGATAACAACAATTTAATTGATATTCCTCTTAATACTTCTATTTCTTATAGTAAAAATGCTGAAAGATTTTTTAAAAAATATAACAAACTTAAAAATACTTTAGCTGTTGTTACTGTTCAAAAAAAAGAAACAGAACTTGAATTAGAATATATTGAAAGTATTATTTATTCAGTTTCTAATGCAAAAACTATTGAAGATATTGAAGAAATACATAATGAATTTTCTGAAAATGTTTTAATGAAAAAATATAATTATAAATCATTTCAGAAAATAAGTCCTGATAAAAATCTTACAAATAATCTTAATAAAATAATTATTAATAAATATGATGTATACATTGGAAAAAATAATAAACAAAATGATTATTTAACTTTCCATTTTGCTGACAAATCTGATTTATGGTTTCATGCTCAAGATTTTCATGGTGCACATGTTATTTTAAAAACTAATGGAAAAAATCCTGACAGTGATACGATTTTTAAATGTGCATTACTTGCAAAACAAAATTCTAGAGCATCTCTAGAAAAAAATGTATCTGTTGATTATACTTATATCAAATACGTAAAAAAACATCATAGTGGGAAAACTGGTATGGTTAATTATACCAATTATAAAACAATTATTGTTCCATAAATATTATGAAAGTTGTCATAGGAACATTCTTTTTGAAAACTTGTCAAAAAGAACGTCCCTGTAACAACTTATAAATTCTTAACTAATTCTTCTGTTTCTTTTGCAATCATTAATTCCTCATTTGTCGGTATTATATATATCGCAACTTTAGAATCTTCTGTACTAATTTTTCTTTCTTTTCCTTTTACATTGTTTAATTCTTTATCTATCTTAATTCCTAATGGCTCTAAATATTTGCAAACTCTTTCTCTTGTTTCAATTCCGTTTTCTCCTACACCACCTGCAAATGTTAAAACATCTAATCCACCAAGAGAAATTATATATTGACCAATATATTGAGCAATTTTATATGCTTGACTATCTAATGTTAATATAGATCTTTGATCTTTCATTTTATAACCATCTTCTATATCTCTATAATCTGATGAAACTCCAGATACTCCCCATGCTCCTGATTGCTTATTTAATATTTCTTCTATATCTTCTGGTTGCAAATTATCTTTTTTCATCACATATGGAATTATTGCTGGATCTATGTCTCCACATCTTGTTGCCATTGGAATTCCAGCTAGTGGTGTTAATCCCATAGATGTATCTATTGATTCTCCATTTTTTACTGCACATATAGACGCTCCTTGTCCTAAATGACAGTTTATTAGTTTTAAATCTTGTTTATTTTCTAACTGTGCTACTCTCATTGCTACATATTTATGACTTGTTCCATGAAATCCATATTTACGAATTTTATAACTTGTATAATATCTATATGGAATTTGATATATATAAGCTTTTGCTGGCATTGTTTGATGAAATGCTGTATCAAATACTGCAACCATTGGTACATTTGGTAATGCTTTTTGAGCTGCTTTTATACCTGCAACACCTGCTGGATTGTGTAATGGTGCTAAATCAGTACATTTCTCTATTTCTGATATTACTTCATCATCTATAATAACTGATTTGCTAAACTTTTCTCCTCCATGAACAATTCTATGTCCTACACTACTAATCTCATCTAATGAACTTATTAAATTATATTCTGGTTTTAATAACACTTCCAAAACAAATTCAATTGCTTCATCATAATCTCTTGCAATGTGTAATAATTCTTCTTTATTTCCTCTGACATTTAACTTAAGAGTAGTTTTCATTCCTCCTATTCTTTCAAAATTTCCTTTTGTCATTATTTCATTATTTTCTGTATTTATAAGTTGAAATTTTAATGATGAACTTCCACAATTTAAAACTAATATTTTCATATTTTTATCCTTTCGTCTATGTTTTATTGTTTTTTCGTTAACTCATATGCATCTTGAGCAATTATAATTTCTTCATTTGTTGGAACTATGTGTACCTCAATTTTTGAATCCTCTGTTGAAATTTTTGCTTCTTTTCCTCTTATTAGATTTTTTTCTTTATCAAGTTTAACTCCAAAACATTCTAAATAATTACAGATTCTCTCCCTTTCTTCAAATCCATTTTCTCCGATTCCACCAGCAAATGTTATTACATCAACGCCATTTAATGTAACAATAAATTTTGCAATATATTGAGCTATGATATATGCTCTACTTTCAAGAGCTAATATTGATCTTTCATCTCCTTCAGCTGCTGTTCTTTCTATATCTCTGAAATCTGTTGATACTCCAGATACTCCCCATGCACCAGATTCCTTATTCATTATTCTTAACATTTCATCTGGTTGAATATTATATAATTTCATTACAGTAGGAATAATTGATGGATCTACATCTCCACATCTTGTTCCCATTGGTACGCCTGCAAGAGGAGTTAATCCCATTGTTGTATCTATTGATTTTCCATCTTTTATTGCACATAATGACGCCCCTTGTCCTAAATGACAATTTATTACTTTTAAATCATCTCTTTCTTTTATTTCTGCTATTCTTTCAGCAACATATCTATGTGATATACCATGAAATCCATATTTTCTTATTCTATAATCTTCATAATATTTATATGGTAATTGGTATATATATGCTTTTTCAGGCATTGTTTGGTGAAATGATGTATCAAATACAGCAACCATTGGTACATTTGGTAATAATCTTTGACATGCTCTAATACCTGCTAATCCTGCTGGATTATGTAATGGTGCAAGTGTTATACATTCTTCTATTGCTTTAATTACATCTTCATTAATAACTGCTGATGTTTTAAATTTTTCCCCTCCGTGTACTATTCTATGTCCTACTGCTCCAATTTCTGAAAGACTATCTATAACTTTATATTCATCATTTGTTAGTAAATTTAGAATTTCTTCAATTGCTTCATCAAAATCTCTTGCTGGGTGCTCTATGACAGTTTTGTTTCCTCTCACATTAAATCTTAATGATGAACGTGAACCACCAATTCTATCATAATGTCCTTTCATTATTCTTTCCTTTTTTTCCATGTCTATTAATTGACATTTTAATGATGAGCTCCCACAGTTTAAAACTAAGACTTTCATAAATCATTCCTCCTTTAATATTTTTATAGTATTTATAGTAAAACTATTTTATACCTTGATATTATAAAAGTATTAAAAACACAGACATACACTATTCACGGATTAGTATTATCAAAAAAGGGGTAAAACTGTGTCTTATAATCTTTTTTATGCATTTTCTTCTACTAATCTTTTTGTATCTCTTGCAATTACCATTTCTTCATCTGTTGGTATAATGTAAACTGCAACTTTAGAATCATCACTAGAAATCTTTGTTTCAGCTCCTCTTACATTATTTTTATCTAAATCAATTTTTACGCCCATCCATTCTAAGTCTTCACAAATTTTCTTTCTTATATTAATTTGGTTTTCTCCGATTCCACCTGTAAAGATTATTGCATCTATTCCTCTTAGAGTAAC
>CAKPDW010000005.1 GCA_934149115.1 uncultured Clostridia bacterium | reverse complement strand
TTTTCGCGCTCGAACAAATTTACTGAAAATTTCAATTTTATAGAAAAATATAAAGAGTAGAGTAAAGACTGAAAATTAAAAAATTTCAGATTTGTTCTTTTTAGTAGTAAATCTAATTGCTAGATTTTTTTATACAAAAAAGGAGTGAAAAAATTTCACTCCTTCTTTCCTAACAAACCTTTTTCGCCCTAATATCTAGATCCTTTTCTGATATATAAATCAGGGTGAAGGGTGCTACGCGACCCTTCATATGGAGGGGTATACGTTCCCCAGCGAGCATTTTCTCTCGCTTCCGCGTAGTACATGGCTTCATCTGGAGAACACCCCGGATGCCGGTTGATAAATCCCCAATAGTCATTGGAAATTCTGTCGGATTCTGACATAATTATCATCCTTTCATAATAAAAACAAATATTTTATAGTAACGAATAATATTTTAGGACATTTACATAAAAAAGTCAAGGAAAAATTTTTGAAAGTTAAGAAGTTCCAAATAAAAAAAGCAGATATTAATAACTTTTTCATTTATTATAACTTTTTTGGGTCCACGTTTCTGTGATTTATTATATAAAAAACCACCAAGAAAATATCTTGATGGCTTTAAAAATGGAATAGCAATGGATTATGCAAGCTTGGAATCTACAAAAGTTTTTAAAGTTCCGTGAAGTACTACTTCATGCTTGAATCCTAAAGATTCTCCCTTGAGAAAGTCTTCTAAAAAGTATTTCTCAAATTCTTTTGTTATTTTTCTTTGAAAATTTTCCGGAGTATAAAAATCTGGGAAAATAACGGAGTTGTTTTCTGAGTAAGCTGTATCACTGCCCATATTTATCATATCTAAGAACTCTGTACATAACTTACCTTCATCTGTAGGCTTTTTCTTCTGAGAAGCTATTCCATATGCAAGAGGAATATCATCTGATATTAATTCGATAAAATCTCTTGCTTCATAGTCGTGCCAAATAATACTATTATCTTTTTTCATAATGCGTACCTCCATAGCAAATAGTAAAATTGGTTAAGTGAATATGTATTCACAAGTGACAAAACAATTATAGCAGAAAAACGTCGAAAAATCAAGCATTATGTCAATTTGAGAAAACTAATTGAAATCATTTTTATTTAATGATATACTATAAAAAACTATTTTTATAAGAGGTTAGTATGGAAAAAAATAAAGAAAAAGATACTGATAAAATTCTAGGAATGAATAGAGTAATGTTTTTTGTAATAATAATTTTGCTTTGCATATTATCATTAAGTATAGGAATATATGCTCAAATGTTTTACAGATATTCTGATACAGACCCATTTATGTTAGGAATAGGAGTTGGAAGAACACAAGATAAAGCCGAAATAACAAAACTTAAAAATGATTTTAATAAAATTTTCACAAATGATATATCAGGCTCAACAACAGCTACAAACATAAAAAAGAAAGATAATAGTAAAGATTTAGTATACACATTACAAACTACAAATGAAAAAGATGAAGACAAATACAATATAAGTGCAACAATTCCAAAAATAAATATTGATTCAAATTATGCAGAAAAAATCAATGCACAAATAAGTTCAGACTATGTAAATAAAATACAAAACATAATTGAAAAAGCAAAAGATTATACAGATTATAGTGTGACATACAAAGCATACTTAAATGGAGATTTATTATCACTAATAATAAAAGAAACAATTCATGAAGGAAAAAATACACAAAGTGCAAAAATAAAAACATACAATTATAATTTGAATAGTAATTCAGAAGCACAAATTATGGACATAATAAATGCAAAAGGCTATACTCAAAAAAATATACAAAAAGAAATAGATGCCGAAATAAAAGACTTAAATAAAAAAGACGAAGAATTGAAAAATCAATATACAGAGGTAAAATTAAGAGACTTGAATAATGATATATATAAAATAGAAAATACCGAAAATTTCATAGTTTCAGATCAAGGATATTTATACTTAATATATGCATATGGAAATACAGAAAATACAAATAAAATAGATACAATAATATTTGAATAGGGAAAAAAAGTTGGAAGAAAAATATGCAAAATTTTGATTTTCTTATTTTTATTAATGACTATGTTATGCCAAAATTTTG
This sequence comes from uncultured Clostridia bacterium, assembly GCA_934149115.1. Classification (GTDB taxonomy): domain Bacteria; phylum Bacillota; class Clostridia; order TANB77; family CAG-508; genus UMGS1994. The sequence goes on along the minus strand of CAKPDW010000005.1, from coordinate 43,391 downwards.
TGAAAGCAGATGAACAACAATCAACAGAACAAGGAGAAATAGCAGACAACGCAAATGAAACAATTGAAGAAAGTGTAAAAGCAATTGTAGTTCAGGCAGGAAGTACATACGAAAAAGATAATGGAAATGGGGGAAAAGAAACAGTTCGAGATGTAAAAGTAAAAATTTTACAAGGAACATTTTGGAACTTTTATAGTATATAAACAAAAGAGAGCACATCTACGTGCCCTCTTTTAAAATAAAGTTATATAAACTTGTGAAAATAAAATACATTTTAAGGTTGTTCAATTAATGTGATTTTTACATCATGTTCTTGACCATCTCTAGAAACAGTCAAAGTAACCTCATCACCAATTTTACATTCATTTTTCTTTTTGTTTAATTGAGACATTGTTTCTACTTTTTCACCATTGAATTTCAAAATAACATCACCAATTTTTAAATCAGAATTTTTTGCTGGACCATCAGATTGGATTTGAGCAATATAAATACCAACAGGTAAATTATAATAAGTTGAATATGCTTCAGTAACATCTGCACCAGAAATACCAATATAAGGTCTCTTAACTTTACCAGAAGAAATTAATTGTTCAGAAATGTCTAAAGTAGAATTTATTGGAATAGCAAATCCCATTCCTTCAATACCAGTACCAGACATTTTTAAAGTATTAATACCAATCAATTTACCATCAGCATTAACTAAAGCACCACCACTATTACCAGCATTTATAGCAGCATCAGTTTGAATTAACGTATACATAGTACCACTATCATCTTCGATTTCTCTGTTAGTACCACTAATAATACCAGAAGTAACAGTATTTCTCATATCAAGTGGATTACCAATAGCCATAGCAAATTCACCAACATGAACAGAATCAGAATCACCAATTTCTGCAGGAGTTAAATCATTTCTATCAATTTTCAAAATGGCTAAATCAGTTACACTATCAGAACCAACTACAGTTGCTTCAATAGCAGAATCCTCATTATATAAATAAACTAATATTTTATTAGCTTCTGAAACAGTGTAATATTTTGAAGATGAAGAAGATGATGATGTATCAATTATATGATTATTAGTTAAAATATAACCATCTTTAGAAATAATTACACCAGAACCAGTTGCTTTTGAAGTAGTAGATTGAGTTTTTGCTGAAAATGTTGGAATATTAGAAGAAACAGAAAAGTCAACTTCAATACCAACAACTGAAGGTAAAACCTTGTTTGCAACTGAAATTGCAGTTTTAGAATAGTCTTCAATATTTACTCCTGTACCAACAGATCCTTCAGAAGTGAAAATCTGTGATATTGGATTATCTTCATTTTCACTTTTTGAATCAGATGAAATAAAAATGTTTCTAACAGCTGGAACATAAAAGCAAAGACCTAAAACTAAAGAAGCACCAACTATTCCAGCTAAAAAAGATACAAACACTCCTTTAAAAGTAGAATGCGATTTTGTAGAAGCTTTTTTAGAAGTTTCTGCTTTAGAAGGCGAAACTTTAACAAAGCCGTTTTCAGAATTTCCTTTATTATTCATAATAATAACCTCCTCTAATTATTATATATTACGAAATTTACGCAAACAACAAAAATATTGTTGAAAAATATAAAATCTATATATATAATAAAAATACAAAATTAAAAAAAACTTAAAATTTGGAGGAATTATGTTAAAAAATGAAAAAGGAGTAACAATAACTATATTAGTAGTAACAATAGTAGTTTTATTAATACTTGCCTCTGTAGTAATGTCAATAAATATGAGCCTAAACACAACAGTAAACTTAAAGCAAGTCGTTTCAAATATGGAAATAATAAAATCAACAGCAAGTCAGTATAGAGCAAAATATTTAGAAGATACAGTAACAGATGAAATTGGAAATGTAACAGTTTCTGACAAGTTTATAGGAAAGCATTGTGATCCAACATCAAATAGAACTGTAATTTCAAAATTATTAGCATATAAAGGAAGTACAGAGATTTCAGATTACTGGTTTGAATTAAATTATGAAAATATAGAAGAATTGTCAAAAGAAATAAAAATAGAAAAAGATGATTTATATTTTATTAATTATGAAAATTTAGATGTTGCATATTGCAAAAACATAAAAGAAGTATCAAAAAATAAAGAGTATTATCAAGGAATAAAAACTAAAGCAGGTGTATACAAATACTTTTATGAAGATTTAAAAAATTTAAAAACAGATGAAGTAGGTAATTAGAATGAAAGAAAAAGAAGAAGAAAGATTAAAAGAATTAAAAAAAGATGAAGAAAAATTACATCTAGATGGAATAGAATTAATAGCAGGAATTGATGAAGCAGGAAGGGGACCTTTGGCAGGACCAGTAGTTGTAGGAATTGCGATAATGCCCAAAGATTCAATGATTGAAGGTGTTAATGATTCAAAAAAAGTTTCAGAAAAAAAGAGAGAAAAATTATATGAACAAATAACACAAGAAGCAATCGCATGGAATGTAGGAATAGCAGACCAAAATGAAATAGATGAAATAAATATTTTGAATGCAACAAAATTAGCATTAACAAGAGCAATAGAGGGATTAAAAATAAAACCTGATTTAATTTTAGTAGATGCACTTACAAAAATAGATACAAAAGGAATTCCATATAAGTCAATAATAAAAGGAGATGCAAAAGAATATTCAATAGCAGCAGCATCAATAATAGCAAAAGTAACAAGGGACAGAATGATGAGAGAATATGATGAAATATATCCTCAATATGGATTTAGTGGACACAAAGGATATGGAACAGCAAAACATATTGCTGCAATAAAAGAATATGGACCATGTATATTACATAGGAAAACATTTATAAAGAATTTTGTAAAATAAAGGAGTGTTGAAATGAATATATTAAGCATAATAGCCAAAAAAAGAGACAAGAAAGTATTAACAAAAGAGGAGATAGAATTATTTGTAAAAGATTATACAAGAGGAGTGATAACAGATTATCAAGCAGCAGCATTAATAATGGCAATATATATAAATGGAATGACAAATGAAGAAATAACAAATTTAACACTAGCAATGGCAAATTCTGGAGATACATTAGATTTAACAGATATTTCACCTAATATAGTAGATAAACATTCAACAGGAGGAGTTGGAGACAAAATAACATTAATATTAATGCCAATAGTAGCATCACTAGGAATACCAGTTGCAAAAATGTCTGGGAGAGGACTAGGATTCACAGGAGGAACAATAGATAAATTAGAATCAATACCTGGATATAATGTGGATTTAAGTATAGAAGAATTTAAAGAAAATGTAAAAGATATAGGAATAAGTCTAATTTCGGCAAGCTTGAATTTAGCACCAGCTGACAAAAAAATATATGCACTAAGAGATACAATTGCATGTACAGCAAATATTCCATTAATTGCATCAAGTGTAATGAGCAAAAAAATAGCAGCAGGAGCAAATAAGATATTAATAGACATAACATGTGGAGCAGGAGCATTCATGAAAAATACAAAAGAAGCAAAAGAGCTTGCAAGTATGATGATAAAAATAGGAAAATTAGCCCAAAGAGAAGTAAGATGTGTTATTACAAATATGAACGAACCAATAGGCCATGCAATCGGAAACTCATTAGAAGTAATAGAAGCAGTAAGAGCTTTAAAAGGAAATATGCCAGAAGATATTCAAGAAATAATAAGAACACTTGGAATACAAATGATATTAATGGCAGGATTAACACAAGATTCTGCAGAAGCAGAAAAAATGATTGTAGATGCTGTAAATTCAGGAAAAGCATATGAAAAATTTAAAGAACTAGTTCAAAAACAAGGTGGAGACATAAGTTATATAGAAAATACAGATAAATTCCCAAAAGCAAAACATATTATCCCAGTCTTTGCTGAAGAAAGAGGAGCTCTAAAATCAATTGATACAGAAATGATAGGAAACATATCAGTATACCTAGGTGCAGGAAGGGTAAGAAAAGAAGATGAGATTGACCATTCAGCAGGAATAATTATGAATCAAAGAATAGGAAATGTAGTTGAAGTAGGGCAAGTTTTAGCATATTTGCATACAAATGATGAAACCAAAATAGATGGAGCATTACGAAATATCAAAAATGCATTTGAATTAGATCCAAAAAAAGTAGCTAAACAAAAAGCAATATTGGGAATAATAAAATAGAAAATAAGAAGACAATATTCAAAAAAATATTGCCTTTAATTTTAAAAGGAGACACTATGATAGAGATAAAAAATGTAAGTACATCATATGTAAAAGGAAAGAAAATAATAGATAACATGAATTTAAAAATAGAAGATGGAACAGTTTTTGGATTCATAGGACCAAATGGAGCAGGAAAAACTACTACATTAGAAATGATAACAGGAGTACTAAAAATTTAATACAAACAACGACAATGTTTCTAATTTTATATTTAATGAATTCGATAGGATAAAAAATAAGATTTTTGAAAAATTATATTAATAAAAGGAGAGATTCATATGGGGAAAAATGAAATTAATCAAAACGAAAAAAAGAAAACACAAAAATTTAAAAAAGTAATTACAGAGAAAAAAACAAAAGGAAGTCTAATTAAAAAATATATAATAACATGCCTAATATTAGCAATTTGTCTATTAGGAGTAATAATATATTTAAAACAATCAAAAAAAGTTGAAACTCAAATTGCTGAGGATGATACTACACAAAGTACAAATGAAGAATTGCCAAGATTCAAAAATATGAATGAATTAAAAAAAGTCATTAAGAAAAATAATAAAACAAGATATGTAGCGTACAGTGATGGATCCATTCCAGAAATAACCAATATGGAAGGAACAACTGCCACAGCAGATGAATATTCAAAAACAAATACACAAGTAGAAAACGTAGATGAAGCAGATATTGTAAAAACAGACGGAAAATATATTTACTATTTAGGAGATGAAAAAATATATATTATAAATAGTGAAACACTTGCACAAGAAAGTGTAATACAATTTAGTGAAGAACAAAATAGGGTATACCCATCAGAGATATATATTAACAAAAATAAATTAGTAGTATTAGCAAATACTAATACAATACAACCATATGAAGTAACTTCAGATTCAGAAGTAAGCACAGAAAAAGTAAAAACATCTACTAAGCGAATGGCAAATGCCATAGTTTATGATCTTTCAGATATAAAAGAACCTAAAAAAGAAAGAGAAGTAGCCATAGAAGGAAGTTATTCAAATTCAAGAATGATTGGAGATACAGTATACTTAATTAGTTCAAAAAGTATAAGATATTATGATGAAATGAGTGATGATGATCTTTTACCAATAGCAAGAGACAGTGCAGTAAGTGAAGAAAATCAAAAAATTGATTGTACAGATATTGCATACTTCCCAGGAACACAAGAAAATTGTTATACAATAATTGCAGGGTTTAATATAGAGAAAAATGAACCAGCAAATACAGAAACATTTTATGGAGCTAGTGATGAAATATATGCAAGCGAAAATAATTTATATATAGCACAAACAGATTATAATTATTCAGAAATTTTTTTAATTGAAAATACGGAAACAACAATTTATAAATTTAGTTTAGAAAATGCAGATTTAAAATTAAAATGCCAAAAAACAATAAAAGGATATCTAAATGATCAATTTTCAATGGACGAATATGAAGAAAATCTAAGAGTTGCAGTAACAACAGAAAAAGAAAATAGATTATATATACTTGATGAAAACTTAAATGAAGTAGGAAGAATAGAAGACATGGCAGAAGGAGAAGAAATATATTCAGTTAGATTTATGGGAAAAGTAGGCTATGTAGTAACATATAAACAAATAGACCCATTATTTGTAATAGATTTATCTGACACACATAATCCACAAATAAAAGGAGAATTAAAAATACCAGGTTATAGTTCATATTTACATCCATATGATGAAACTCATGTTATAGGAATAGGTTATAATACTAAGATAAATCAATATGGAGGAACAGAAAATACAACAATAAAAATGTCAATGTTTGATGTATCAGATTTAGAAAATCCAAAAGAAATGTTCAAAATATCTATTGGAGAAAGAAAATCATCATCAGAAATTATATCAAACCATAAAGCACTATTTTATAATAAAGAAAAAAACTTAATAGGATTCCCTGCAATCAATGATTCACAAGAAGAATTTGTATTATACAATATAGACTTAGAAAAAGGATTTACAAAATATGGCAAAATAGAAAATGAACAAGAAGATTGGATAAACAGTATAAAAAGAGGAATATATATCGGAGAAAAATTATATATATTAACTACTGAAAAGATAACAGAATATAATATAAGTGACTTGCAAAAAATAAATGAAATAGAGTTAAATTAATGAATATTAAAGTAAGACTGGAATTTTTGATTTTCAGTCTTACTTCATATTTTAGGACAGTTCGCCAAACTTCTTGTAAAAAATAACAATGTGCAAAAATTTAACCATATGTAAAACCTATTGATGTCCGTCTTGGTTCACGAGAATCGCCATTACAAAGCTTTTCTAATTCTTTACACTTAATCTTGTATTCGATTTGTTGAGTCATAAATCTATAATACAAATATCCCTGCTCATATTGAGTAGCTGGATTAAAAGGATCTTGAAAATCTTCCATAACAAACCTCCAAAACATTTTTATAAAATATATTCAATAAAATAAATAAATATGATAAAATAGCCAATAGAAAAAAGGAGGTAAATATGAAAAGAAAAGAAATTGAAGAAAAGTATAAGTGGGATTTAAGCAGAATCTATAAGACAAAAGAGGAATTTATGCAAGATTTCAAACAAGTAAAAGATGAACTTCCAAAAGTAGAAAAATATCAAGGAAAATTCCTAGACAACAGTGACATATTCATAGAATTTATGGAATTAATAGAAAAAATAAACAGAAAATTAGAGAAAATGTATCAATATCCAAGTTTGGCAGTTGATGTAGAACCTGAAAATGCTGAAATGCAAGATTTAAGAGCTAAAATACTTGGACTAATAGAAGAAGTAGACAACAAAACAGTATTTATAGATTTGGAAATACTAAAAAATGAAGAAAAAGCAAAAAAAATATTAGAAGATGAAAGATGCAAAAAATACACAAATACAATTAATCATATATTAAGAACAAAGCCACACATATTAAGTGACGAAACAGAACAAGTACTAGCAATGGGAAGTGGAGTTTTAGGAGCATCATACAAAACATACACAAATATCAGACCAGAATTTGAACCAGTAATAATAGAAGGAAAAGAACATTTCTTAAATGAAGAAACAGCAAAAGAATATTTTAAAAATCCAGATGAAAGCATTAGAAAACAAACATATGAAAAATTAAACATCGTATATAAAAAATTAGCAAATGTGTATGCATCAACACTAGAAGGTACAATAAAAAAAGATGTTTTTTATAGTAAAGTTAGAAAATTTAAAACACCATTAGAAGCAAGTACATTTGGAGATGAAGTTACAGAAGAATTATTCTATAAAGTATTAGAATCAGCAAATAACACATATCATAAATACTATTTAGAATATCTTGATACAGCTAAAAAATTAATGAACAAAGAAGTATTACAAATGTATGATTTAAGATATCCACTAGTAAAAGAACCAGATAAAAAATATACATTAGATGATGCATTTAATTTAATATATGAAGCAACAAAAAATTTCGGAGAAGAATATAGAAAAATATTAGAAAAAGCAAGAGAAGAAAGATGGATAGATTATATGCCATGTGAAGGAAAAAGACATGGAGCATATTCATCAGGATGCTATGATACAAACCCATATATTTTAACAAGTTTTATAGGAGATATAGAATCAATATTCACATTAATACACGAATTAGGCCATTCTGTACACTCATACTTGTCACATCATAATCAAGAATATGTAAATAGTGGATATAGAATTTTTGTTGCAGAAGTAGCATCAACAGTAAATGAAAATTTATTAATGGAACTATTAATAAAAAACTGTAATAGCAATGAAGAAAAGAAATATTTACTATACAAAAAATTAGATGAATTTATAGGATGCTGTTATAGACAACCGTTTTTTGCTAACTTTGAAAACATATTACATCAAAAAGTTGCAAATAATGAAGGCTTATCAAACCAAGCAATAACAGATTTATATGAAAAATTATCAGAAGAATATTATGGTGGAAAAGTAAAAATGCATGAATTATCAAAATACACATGCTATGGAGTACCACATTTTTATTATAATTATTATGTATATAAATATACAGTTGGAATGTGTGTAGCATCAGTAATTGCTAAAAGAGTAGCAAATGGAGATAAAACACAAATTGAAAATTACTTAAACTTCTTAAAATCAGGATCAATAAAAAGTCCAGTAGAATTATTAACATCAGCAGGAGTAAATCCATTAGATGAAAACCTATACAAAGAAGCTTTTGAAAATTTCAAAAAAGATTTAGAAGAATTCAAAAAAATAATATAGAAAAAGAGGGAAAATATGAAAGTAGAATTATTAGGTGGATGTGAGCAAAAAGAATTAGAAGGAAGAATACAAAGAGTAGCAACAGCAGGAAAATTATCAAGATTTAAAGGAAATGTATTTGAAGTATTAGAAAGTTGTAATGACTATGAAAAAAATTTAAAATTAATTAAAAGAATAATAGGAATGGGACACAAATCAATTATTGAGCATGACTATCTAGTATTTGCAATATGTGATGTAACACCAATTGTAGAGCAAACAATTATAGGAAACAGATTAACATCATTTACAGTAAAATCAAGGAGGGAAGTAGATTTTAGAACAGCAGGATTTTATACACCAGAATTCAGAGATAAAAATTTAAAAATACATCCAAAAAATGAAGAATTAAAAGAAAAATATAAATCAAATATGCAATATTTATTTAATACATATGGAGATATGATAGATGAAGAAGTAAATAAAGAAGATGCAAGATTTGTCTTACCATACTGTTTTCATAGCAATCTAATAATGGGATTAGACGCAAGAGAATTAGAAAAAATGGTAGTATCATTCTTATATGGAAATTTAAGTAAAATACAAGAACTAAAAGAATTAGGAGAAATACTATTTGAAATTATAAAAGAAAAAATTCCTTATTTAACAGAAACAATAGAAAAAGCAAACAAAGAACAAGAAAATTCTTTTAAATATTTGGAAGAAAACACCAAAAGACCAGAAATAAAAATATTAGAAAAACCAGTTCTATTAGCTCATACACCTGATGTAGATGATACAATAATAAAAAGCAATATAATGTATCATTATCAATGTTCAGAACAACAAGCAGATGAAATTCTTAATGAACTAATGAAAAAAGATGAAAAAGCAAAAGAAACAATAATAAATAATATTTTGCATAAAGAAGAAAAAAGAGAATTGGAACAAGTAAGCTTCAGCTTTCAAATTCCAATATCACTATCAATATTAACACACTTAACAAGACACAGAATGCAATCATTATTAATACCAGAATTCATACCATTATGGAATATGAATAATTATATAACTCCAAAAACAGTAAAAGAAAAAACAAATGAAATATATCAAGAAGCAGTACAAAAAAATATAAAAATGTTTGAATACTTTAAAGAAGCAGGAGTAGCAGAAGAAGATTTAATATATTTCTATATTGGAGCACAAATGTTAAATATAGTGACAACAATGAATGCAAGAAATTTACAATGGGTTTTAAGATTACGTTGTTGTAATAAAGCACAATGGCAAATCAGAGGAATAGCCCAAGAACTAGCAAGACAAGTAAAACAAACAGCACCATTGTTAGGAAAAGGGTTAGGACCAACATGTATAACAGATCGCTATTGTGAAGAAGGAAAAGAATGTTGTGGTTTAATAAATAAACTATTAGAAGCAAATAAAAATTGACCTTATGTATACTTGATGATATAATAAACAAACCAAATATTATTTTTGCTTTCACTAAATAGTGAGGTAACTCCTTAATATTTTAGTTTTACATAGAAATCAAGCAACAAAGAAAAGGAGGAATTAAGTATGTTGTGGGTTATAAGTTATGTAGTAGCAGTAGTTTATTTATTTTTATTAATTGTTGAAAGAAGCCGGAAAGGTCTAAAATCAATAGCAGTTGCACTTGCAATAATGTTCATTTGTATAGTATGCAGTGGAGTATTACAAACAAAAGCAAAATACATTGTGACAACACAAACCAAACAAAAATTAGATCAATTCCAAGATACAGAGAAAGAAAAATATGTGTTAAAAGATTTAAAAAATAAAAACTACACATATATCAGTAAATCAAAAATACAGAAAGTTAATTTATCAGATACAAATCTTAAAGAGGAAAATGTTTGCAAAAAACCAACAATTACAAAATATGAAACAACAGAAAAAACAAAAATACCAGAAGAATTATACGTATTCTTAACAGGAAACCAGATAGAAACAAAAACAACATACGAAATCGTAGTTCCAAAAGGTGGAACTGTGATTAAATAGTAACAAAAGAGATGGCTATAAAAAAATAGCCATCTTTTTTAACAATGTTATTAATATTTGCTTTATTCTTCATGATATTTTTTAAACAATATATAACCAACAATACATAAAATTACTATTATTACAATAAAAATTAAAGCAGTATTCTTTTTCAAATGAACACTATCATTAGATGAAGGAACAGATACTTGAACATTTGGTAATTTTTCTTTAACAATATCACGATTAATTGAAATTTTAGCATACTTCATGTCATTTCCAACAAGAATAGTATCAGCAGTAGAGATAGGTAAACCATCAATATTAGTTAAAATAGAAACTCCATCAAAATCAGCATTCCCAGAATCAAATCCGCTATAGTTCTGTTTAAAATATGAATTAATCTTATCACCATTATCATATTTTTCAAACAAAATAGAAAGAGCAGTTAAAACAGAATCATAAGAATGAGAAGAAAGTTCCTTAGGTTGGCCAATATATAATTCTAACAATCCATCAGAATTAACAACTTTATAAAAAATTAATCCTTCATCTTTTACTAAGCAAGAATCGTCAGAATAAAATGAATCAGCAAATAATCTAAAAGTTGATTCAGAAATACCTGAATTTATAACAGGAGTAGCAAATTTAACAAATGGATTTATCTTAAAATTAACCATTATAGTAGAATTATCGTTTTCTGAATAAGCGTACTCTTTAGTGATACCAGAATCAGACAAAGTTCCATAGCAAAATGCATCAGTAAGAGCAAAAAGAATCATGTCACCCTCAATATTACCTTGCATTTTAGAAATAGTATCAATAAAAATAGCATTTAAAAATTCATAATTTGAGCTAGAATAATCTGGATACGAAGTTGAAAGAATTCCAGTTGAATCATCATAAGAATAAGTAATAGAATCAGAATTATTACAGCTCAAAACAATTGAATTACCGTTTTGAACAGCATGAATAGATAATCCAAGATTTGCTAAAGTAGGAATGAACTTACTAGTATTAAAATTATTAGCAATCTGTGAAACATCAATTTCACTTGTAACAGACGTAACAGATGCAAATGAAATAGAAGAAAAAATAATTACAAACAAAATAATAAATATAAAAACTTTTTTAAATCTCATAAATTATTACCTCCAAATATATAAAATAATACAAATAAAAATAAAAAAATTCAAGGAAAAACAAGACTAAAAGCAAAAAATATTATATAATAAAAAATAGGGAAAAGGTGATATTTATGAATATATATAAACCAATAATTGGAGAATTAATAGATGAAGAAAATATAAATAATGCAATAGAATTATATATACAAGAAGGAATTACAATAGAAAACAAAAGAATATACAAATTAGAAGAAATTGATTTTAATTCAGAAGATGTAGAATTTGAAAAATGTATATTTAAAGACTGCAAAATTGAAGGAACATTTGAAAAAGCAGTATTCCATGATGTAATATTTGATAATTGTGATTTTTCAAATTGTTTATTTAGAGAAGGAAGCTTTATAAGAGTAGAAATAAAAAATAGTAAATTTGTAGGATGCGATTTTTCTGATTCAAGAGTGTATCACTTATCATGCAATGAAACAACTTTAAGATATGCAAATTTTTCAAATGCAAGTTTAGAAGAAGTTATATTTGATAAATCAGATTTAAGCAATAGTTATTTTTCAGAATGTAAACTAAAAAATACATATTTTGAAAATACAAGATTAGTACAAACACAATTTTTTAACACAAAATTAAAACGGAATAGATATATCAACATGTGAAATAAATGGGATAATAACAACTCAGGATGATATAAAAGGACTAATTGTAAACAATTTTCAAGCAATAGAATTTTCAAAATTACTAGGAATAGAAATAAAATAATAAATATTGGAGAAAAAATTGAGTAGAAGAAAAAACAGAAAACTAGAAAAACTAAAAAAAGTTAAGAAAAAAAAGCAAATAATAAAAATCATATCTGTAATAATTATTATAGGTATAGTTTTCTGTGCCAATAATAAAGCAGTAAAAGGGAAAATAGCCTTAGTAAAAAATCAAAATTTTAAATTCCAAGAAAATAGAAATATTATAGAAAGTGGAGAAACAAAAGAAGTTATAGCCAAACAAGAAACAATACAACCAAAAGTAGAAGAAACAACAAATAATCAAGATTCAGAAATAAAAGCAATAGTAGAGAAATATATAAAAGATAAGAACTTAAATGAAGAAAATTTTGCTTTTGTATATTATAATCCTAATACAGAAAAATATTATTTTTATAATGAAAAACAGTATTTTACAGCAGCAAGTACAATAAAAGTACCACTAGCAATGTTATATTATGACAAGATAAACAATGGAGATTTAACATTGAAAACAAAAATGCAATTTAAAAAAGAAGAACAATATGAAGATGAAAATGGAAATATAGAAAACCCATATAAAATAGGAACATATATTGCATTATCAACTTTATTAGAAAATATGATAGTAAATTCAGATAATACTGCAACAAACATATTGAAAACAGAATTAGGAGGAGAAAATGCATATAGAATGCTAATAAAACAATATACAAAAATTCAATTACCAAAAGAGTTTAATGAAGAAAATATAATATCAGCAGAATATGCATTAGATGTACTAAAAAAAATATATCAAAACCAAGAACAATATAAATCACTAATAGCATTAATGAAAAAATCATCAAATGGAGGTTATCTAAAAAAGGACGTAAAAAATTGTGAAATAGCACATAAATATGGAAGCTATGAAGGAAACATACATGATTTTGGAATATGCTTTGCAAAGAAAAAATATATGATAGGGATATTTACAAAAAACATTGAAAATGCGGAAGAATTAATTTCTAGTATCAATAAAGAGATATTAGTAGTAAACAACAAATGAAAGTTGACATAAATATGAAAAGAGCGTATACTTAATATGCAGCTAATATATTAGCATGAGGGTAGGAGATATAACCAGTTAACAACATTATTTAATTTTCAATCAGGAGGAAATGAGTATGGCTATTTTATATCTTAATTTAGTATTTTTTATGTTTGGCTACGTAGGTTGCTCAATGCTCACAGCAGACTGTGCTGGAAAAATAAAAAATAACAAAAAGGAAATTGCACAAATGATATTATCATTTATTGTACAAATCTGTAGTTCAATTGGAATGGCAGAGATTATTACAGCAATCATGAAACCAAATAACGATTGGGATTTCTCTCGGAATACAGTTGCAATTGCGTTAATATGTATAAGTATATTTATTACAATTTCAACATATTTAGATGACAGGAGGTCAGAAAAGAAGAAACAGGAGGATGAATAAATATGACAAAAATGCAGATATCACTGTACCTTGGGATAATAATTATCGTAATTATCTTTCTTGCAATAATAACAGGAAGAAGTATTGCAAGAAAAGATGCACCAGCTAGTGCATTATTTGGACTCGTTTCAATGTATTTTACTTTGATAATAGTTCAAATCATTGCAGCTTTATTAAAGCAAACAACAATTATATATGATATGATAACATTAACAGTTCTATGCATAATTATATATTTCAGTTATGCAATAGAAAAAAATAAAAAATAAAATAAATACCTACCCTCAAAAGCCTCTTACGTATTGTAGGAGGTTTTTAATATATAAAATAGAGAACAAATAAATTTAAAAAGGAATAAACTGTTCTAATACAAACCTTCACAGAATACTATTAAACAAAGTATTCGTAAGTGGAGGGGTTCTTTATGAGAGGAATATCAATTGAGGAGCGTGTAGTAGCATTGGCACGCTATATTATAGATTCAAAAGATACCGTAAGAGGAACAGCAAAAAAATATGGAGTAAGCAAAAGCACAGTACATAAAGATTTAAGTCAAAGACTAGAAAAAATAAATCATCCATTATATATAGAAGTAAGAAAAGTATTAGATGAAAACAAAGCAGAAAGACATATAAGAGGAGGATTAGCAACAAAAAAGAAATATGAAAAAATGAAAATGTAACATATATTTTATTGACTTTTTATATAAAAATTAGCTAAAATAAAAATATAAAAAGCACAAAGGAGAAATAGATATGAAAAACAAAAAAATAATAACAATAATCATTGCAATACTTGGAATAATACTACTTGGATTATGTATATATTTTGGCGTAAAAACAAGTAAAATAAAAAAATATACTACAGCTGATGAATACGAAGTAGGAGGAGAAAAAATTGAATCAATAAAAGCAGTAGTAGGTGAAAAAAAGATAAAATCATACAAACATGAAAAAACAAATATAGACACATTGAAATTACATTTTGTTGATTCAAATAAAGAAGAAACAATTAAGAAATATATGGATTCATTAAAAGATAATGGAAATTACATTGAAATGACAATGGATAACAAAAATAAAAGACAATTAGCTAGTCCATCAAAAGAATTAATAACAGTAGAAACAGAAATAACATCAGATGGATTTATACTAACAATAGAAGTAGGAGCAGGAAGCATAAAAATTAATAGTCAAGAAGAATAAAAAAAGGCAGTTTAAGCAAACTGCCTTTTTTTTGCAATAATAATAATTATTATAAAAATCACAATATCTCACAAAAAACATAACCTATAATAGGTGATAAATATGTTTACAGAGGTATTAAAAAATAGAAAAACAGCTTCAACCAAAGCAGTAATATTGCATTTAGACGGAGACAGAAAATATTCTAAAAGAGCACAAAACTACTATAATAATCTAAATATTAGATCAATAGTTGAAAATATTTCAGAAAGAAATCAACCAAGAGAAGTAGTATATTTATTAGAAAAATACAAACCCAATATATTAGTAACAACAGGGCATGACCTAATGTTGAAAAAAGGACAAGATTTGTACAGATTAGAAAATTATAAAAATTCAAAATATTTTGTTCAAACAGTAAGAAACGCACGAAAGTGGGAAAAGTCAGAAGAAAAATTAATAATAATAGCTGGAGCATGTGAAAGTTTTTATGAAGCAATCATGTTAGAAGGTGCAAATTTTGCATCATCACCTGCCAGAATAATGATAGAATATAGAGATCCATTAATAATAGCAAGTAAAATTGCTTATACAGATTCAAATAAATATGTAAGAATGAAAGATTTATTACCACACCTAAAAAGTAACTATAATGGAATAGGAGGAACCAAAGCAAAAGGCCAGAAAAAGGTTTGACAAAAAGACAAAAAACGCGATGTAACATTTTTGTAATATAATTGTAAACTAAAAGAAAAAAGCAAACAAAAAATCAATGAAAGTATTGAAAAATAAGGAAAAATTAACCATTAAAAAAATGTGACATTTTTGACAAAAATCGACCAGAGTGATATACTCAACCTATCAAAAATGAAGTAGGTGATTAAATGATTTATAAGTCAGACATTAACAGTCTAAAAAAGAATATGGAGGAGCAAATTGGACATAAAATAATAGTAAAAGAGTCACCAGGCAAAAGAAGTAAACCATTAGAAAAAGCAGCTATTATTGAACAAGTATATCCAACTTACTTTAGAGTAAAATTTGAAGAAAACGAAAGAAGAAGTTCTTATAATTATACAGACATTTTTACAAAATCAGTAGAAGTACAGATATTTGATGGAGAAAAATTTACAGCATTAGAACCACCAGCAATAATATCAAAGAAAAATAGAGAAGAATTCGCTTTATAAATTTTAAATAATCCATAAAAGAAATTCCTTGAAAAAGGAATTTTTTTTTGACCTTTAAATATATATTAGTAATAAGAAAAAGGAGGTCAAACATGGAATTACAAATTCAAAAAGAAAAAATAAATATAAAAAAAAGGATAGGAGAAAAAAACAAGACAATAATAATTGAAAAAGATATAATACTACCAGACAGCAAGCCAGATATAATAAAAATCCAAAATCAAAGTAGCAATATATACATGAATAAAAAAGAAAAAATGGAAAATAAAATTAAATTAGATGGAGGAGTAGTAACGAGAGTAGCATATTTGACAGGAGAAGGAAAAAGCAGAATATTAAAAATAGAAGAATCATTTAACGAAATACTAGAAATAGAAGGATTAACAACAGAAAGCTATACAAACGAAAATTTAGAAATAAGAACAACAAACATAAGCATATTAAATGAAAGAAAAATACACTATAAAGCAGAAATAAAATGTCAAATAAATGCATCAAAAAAAGAAGAAACAGAATTTATATATGAAATAAACAAAACACATAATTTGCAAATGCTAACACAAAAAAGGACAATAGACACATTTGTAGGACATGGTGAATCAAAAATAGGATTAAAAGAAAAAATAGATACAGAAAATTTACAAGAAAGCATAGAAGTAGTTCAACTAAGCCACAGTATAAGAAATATAGAAAATAAAATAAGCTATAATAAAATACTAATAAAAGGAGATTGTGAACTAAAATGTTTATATCAAACAGAAAGTGGACACATATATATAGCCAAAAAAGAAGTACCAATAATGGGCTTTTTAGACATAGAAAATGTAGAAGAAACAAATCAAATCAGCACAGAATTCACCTTAAAAAACATTAATATAAACAATAGCGAAAATGAAGTAAAACCAGGAATAAACGTTGAAATGGAATTTAATTTAACAGGAGACGTATATCAAACAAAAGAAGTAAATATTTTAACAGATCTATACGATTTGAACTATAAAACAGAATTTAGCAAAAGAAAAATACAATTAGAAAGCTATAATAACACACCAGTTCAAACAGCGACAATAAATCAAAAAACAATTGTAGAAGAAATAAACCAAATATATAATACAGAATATCAAATTATAAATATGAAAAAAGAAGAACAAAACTTAGAAATAGAATTTAGAGCAATATATATGTACAGCTCATTTGAAAACCAATCAATAAATAGGAAAGAAGAAACATTCAAAACACAGATACAATTAGAAAAGCAAGTAACAGAAGTAAGCGTAAGAATAGCAAGTCAATCATCAGCAATACTACCAGATTCCAGCATAAACACACAATTAGAAATAAATATATACAATACACAATCAAACGAATTAGAAATAATAAACGAAATAAAAATAAATGATGAAGAAAATGATGAAGGATACAGCATGATAATTTACTTCGTAAAACCAGGAGATTCATTATGGAAAATAGCGAAAAGATTTAAAAGCACAATAAAAGAAATAGCAACACTAAATGAAATAGCAAACGAAGACAAAATAAACGTAGGCGACAAACTATATATTCCAAGAGCAATATAATGGAAAAGATATATTCAAGACCAAGACTAAAGAAAATTAAAAGAAAATACTTAATATTAATAATGATAATAGCCATGATAGTAATAATAGCCACACTATTAAACCAAGTAGTATATCCACTATTCTCAAAAAAATGCATATATCAAGCAAAAGTAATAGTAACACAAATAAGTAATGAAGAAACAGAAAAAATAATGCAAAATTATACATATAAAGACCTAGTACATATAGAAGAAGATTCAGAAGGAAATGTAACATTCTTAGAATCAAACGTAGTGTTAATAAATCAAATAAAATCAAGCATAGTAAATAATATACAAAAAAGATTCACAGAAGACAGAAACGTAAACATAGAAATACGACTAGGAGCACTAACAGGAAGCAGGCTAATATCAAACATAGGACCAAAAATAAAAATAAAAGTCATACCATCAGGAACAATAACAAGTACATTAGAAACAGAATTCTATTCAGTAGGAGTAAACCAATCACTACACAGAATTTATCTAAATATAGATTGTACAGTAAGTATATTATCACCATTTGAAACAGTATCACAAAGTATCCAAAATAAAATACTCTTATCAGAATCAGTAATAGTAGGAAATACACCAGAAAACTACTATAAAATAGACACAATAGCACCATCAGATCAACTAAACTTATTACCATAAAACAGCATTTTACAAAAAAATCTCCAGAAACAGTTGACTTTTCCAAATATCTGTATTAAAATATTATCGCATTGTATGTAAATATAAATTTATTAAATGCTTCTCCCCGGTGGTATTTGATAAATATTATATAAAATAAATTAAAAATTGAATGGAGGGTAATTATTACCATGAATAATACAACATATAGCGCAAAAAAAAGTGAAATTGAAAGCAAATGGTATATTATTGATGCTCAAGGAAAAGCAATAGGTAGAGTTGCAACAGAAGTAGCAAAATTATTAAGAGGAAAACACAAACCAACATACACACCAACAATTGATACAGGAGATCACGTAATCGTTATCAATTGTAAAGATGCGATATTAACAGGAAAAAAATTAGATCAAAAAATGTATAGACATCATTCAGGATATATTGGAGGATTAAAAGAAACATCAGCAAGAATAATGATGGAAAACAATCCAGAACAAGCAATGATGCATGCAGTAAAAGGAATGCTTCCACATACAAAATTAGGAAGACAAATGCTTAAAAAATTAAGAGTATATGCAGGTAGTGAACATGAAAACATGGCACAAAAACCAGAAGTATGGGAGGTAAAATAATGGCTAAGAAATCTGAAAAAATAGTTTTCTACGGAACAGGTAGAAGAAAAAAATCAATAGCAAGAGTTAGATTATTAGAGGGAAAAGGAGACATCACAGTTAATGGAAAATCATTAGACGAATATTTCGGAACAGAAATATTAAAAGTTATCGTAAAACAACCATTAACAGTAACAAACACAAATGGAAAATATGATATAATCTGCAAAGTAGAAGGTGGAGGATATACAGGTCAAGCAGGAGCAATTAGACATGGTATATCAAGAGCTTTATTAGAAGCAAACAGCGAATATAGAGCAACATTAAAATCAAACGGATTCCTAACAAGAGATCCACGTATGAAAGAAAGAAGAAAATACGGATTGAAAAAAGCAAGAAAAGCTCCACAATTCTCAAAGAGATAATTTTGGAAAAAGTCAAACCTCGGAATTTTATCCGAGGTTTTTGTGTACTAAGAAAATTATATAAAAAATCCCAGTATACAAAATATTAACCAAGTTAGAGTGAAAAATAAGCATAAAAGTATTGACATAAGAAGAAAATCATGGTAATATATTACTGTTCTAAAGAAGAAGTCAATTCTCACCTTAGCCAATTAAGGCAACAGGTTAAAAAATAATATAATATAAAAATGTTATTTTTGCGAATGAATTGACTTGTTTTACAACAAGTCATTTTTTATGTTCGATAGAAAATGAAATTATAAAAAATCGGAGGTGTTTTACTATAAAACAAGAATTACCTATTAATAGGCAGATAAGATTTAGCTTTGTTAATGTAATTAGCGAAACTGGAGAAAAATTAGGAAAGCTAAGTTTAGAAGAAGCTATGGATATAGCAGAAGGCAAAAATTTAGATTTAGTACTAGTTTCACCAAATCCAGAAATGCCAGTTGCTAAAATAATGAATTATGGAAAATACAAATTTGAGCAAGCTAAAAAAGAAAAAGAATCTAGAAAAAATCAAAAAGCAGTTGAAACAAAAGAAATAAGAGTTACTCCCAACATAGGAGATCACGATTTTTCTTTCAAATGCAAAAATGCAAGAGGATTTTTAGAATCAGGAAACAAGGTAAAATTCACAGTACGATTTAGAGGAAGAGAACTTAACAATGTGAAATTAGGAGAAGAAGTTCTTAACAAATTTGCAGAAGAATTATCTGAAATTTCAAACATTGAAAAGAAACCTCATTTAGAAGGAAAGAGTATGTTTTTAATACTAGCTAAGAAATAGAAAGGAGAAAATTTATTATGCCAAAATTAAAAACAAATAAAGCAGCAGCTAAAAGATATGGATTTACAGCTACAGGAAAAGTAAAAAGAACAAAAGCTAATAGAAGACACTTATTAGCAAACAAAACAAAGAGAACAAAACACACAGCAAGAGTACAAGACGGAATTATGGATAAAACATGTTTATCACATGTAAAGAAATTATTACCATATGGTGACTAATATTTAGAAGTTTTGAAAAAAGGAGTGAATAAGTAAATGGCAAGAGTAAAAACAGCAAGAACAACAAGAGCTAGACATAAAAAAGTTTTAAAAAGAGCAAAAGGATATTATGGAGCAAAACATTATAGATTCAGAATGGCAAACCAAGCTGTTATGAAATCTGGAATGTATGCATATGTTGGAAGAAAAGATAAGAAAAGTGATTTCAGAAAATTATGGATAATCAGAATTAACGCAGCAGCTAGAATGAACGGATTAACATATAGCCAATTAATATCTGGATTAAAGAAAGCTAATGTTGCAATAAACAGAAAAATGTTAGCTGAACTTGCAGTTTCAGATAGCAAAGCATTTAGCGAAATAGCTGAAATAGCAAAAAAAGCGTAAGAATATAAAAAAAGATGCACCTATAAAGGTGTATTTTTTTTACTTTAAAAATATTGAAAAACAGTCAAACGTGGTATATAATATACACCAACGTGATAAAGCACGAATCTTATATCACACATAAGAGTGGTAAGCGAAAAAGGAGGAAAAAACATGGCTTACAATTTTAAAGAAGTAGAACACAAATGGCAAAAAAAATGGGAAGAAGAAGGAACATTTAATGCAAAAACAGATTATACATTACCAAAATGGTATGGATTAATTGAGTTTCCATATCCTTCAGGACAAGGACTCCATGTTGGCCATCCTCGTAGTTACACAGCACTAGACATAATAGCAAGAAAAAAGAGAATGCAAGGATATAATGTTTTATATCCAATTGGATTTGATGCATTTGGCTTACCAGCAGAAAATTATGCTATAAAAAATCATGTACATCCAAGAATAACAACAGAGCAAAACATAAGTCATTTTAAACGACAATTGAAATCATTAGGATTTTCATTTGATTGGTCAAGAGAAATAAATACAACAGATCCAGAATATTATAAATGGACACAATGGATATTTATCCAATTGTATAAACACGGATTAGCATACAAAACAACAATGCCAATAAACTTCTGTACAGGATGCAAAGTAGGTTTGGCAAATGAAGAAGTTGTAAACGGTGTGTGTGAAAGATGTGGAAGCCCAGTAGTTCAAAAAGAAAAATCACAATGGATGTTAAGAATAACAAAATATGCTCAAAGATTAATAGACGACTTAGCAGATGTTGATTTTCTAGATAAAATAAAAGCTCAACAAATAAATTGGATTGGAAGAAGTGAAGGAGCAGAAGTAAACTTTGAAGTAATAACAGAAGATAAAACTTCAGAAAAAGATTACTTAAGAATATATACAACAAGACCAGATACAATGTTTGGCGCAACGTATATGGTAATTTCACCAGAACATCCATTTATTGAAAAATATGCAGACAAAATAACAAATTTAGATGAAGTAAAAGATTATCAATATAAAGCATCTTTAAAATCAGACTTTGAAAGAGCTGAATTAAATAAAGAAAAAACAGGTGTAGAAATTAAAGGTGTAAAAGCAATTAATCCATTAAGCAAAGAAGAAATTCCAATTTGGATTTCAGATTATGTATTAATTACATATGGAACAGGAGCAATAATGGCAGTTCCTGCGCATGATACAAGAGATTTTGAATTCGCTAAAAAATTTAATTTACCAATAAAACCTGTAATAATGCCAGATATAAAAGATGAAGTTGAAAAAACAGAAAAAGAAGTTGAAACTAAACTTGATTACATATTTGCTGATGCAGAAGCTAAAGCTAATGAATTGAATGGCGAAACAGATTCAGAAAAGAAATGCAAAATGAAAGAAGCATATACAAGTAAAGAAGGTGGAGTAGCTGTAAATTCAGGATTTTTAGATGGACTAAAAACAAAAGAAGCAATTGAAACAGCAATAAAATATTTAGAAGAAAACAAATTAGGAGAAAGAAAAGTAAATTACAAATTACGTGATTGGGTATTTTCACGTCAAAGATATTGGGGAGAACCAATACCAATGGTATATTGTGAAGACTGTGGATGGGTACCAGTTCCAGAAGAAGAATTACCATTAAAATTACCAGAAATAGAAGATTACGAACCAGGTGAAAATGGAGAATCACCACTTGCAAAACAAACAGAATGGATAAAAACAAAATGTCCACACTGTGGAAAAGAAGCAAGGAGAGAAACAGACACAATGCCACAATGGGCAGGGTCATCATGGTACTATTTAAGATACATGGACCCACATAATGATAAAGAATTAGCATCAAAAGAAGCATTAGAATATTGGTCACCAGTAGATTGGTATAATGGAGGAATGGAGCATACAACATTACACTTACTATATTCAAGATTCTGGCACAAATTCTTATATGACATAGGAGTAGTTCCAACTAAAGAACCATATCAAAAACGTACATCACAAGGAATGATATTAGGTGGAAATGGTGAAAAAATGTCAAAATCAAAAGGAAATGTAATAAATCCAGATGATATAGTTGAGGAATTTGGAGCAGATAGTTTCAGGGTATATGAAATGTTTATGGGACCATTTGATCAAACAGCACCATGGTCAATGGAAAGCATTAGAGGATGTAGTAAATTTTTAGACAGAGTATGGGGATTACAAGATATATTATCAGAAGGAACAGAGTACTCAAAAGAATTTGAATCAATGATGCATAAAGCAATAAAAAAAGTAACAAATGATATTGAAGAAATGAAATTTAATACATCAGTTAGTACATTTATGACAATGGTAAATGAATTTACAAAAGCTAAGAAAATTAACAAAGTAGAATACAAAACATTTTTACAATTGTTAAATCCATTTGCACCACATATGACAGAAGAAATTTGGAGCCAATTAGGAGAAGAAAAAGAAATTTCTCAAACACCATGGCCAACATATGATGAAGCAAAAACAATTGATGCTGAAATTGAAATACCAGTACAAATAAATGGAAAATTAAAAGCAGCAGTAGTTGTTCCAAAAGATGCAGATGAAGCAACAGTTGAAGAAAAAGCTAATGAAAATGAAACAATATTGAAATTAACAGAAGGAAAAACAATAATTAAGAAAATATATGTAAAAGGAAAAATATATAATATTGTTGTTAAATAATAAATTTAAAAAAACGTTCTCCAAGTAAAGAGAACGTTTTTTGTTGTGCATTAAACTATTCTACAGTTCAAGCAAGAGACAAGCAAAGTTTGACTTATCATCAAAATAATTGCATTGAATAATTTCAGCACCGAGATTCTCGAGCAGAGCAAGTGATGCATCATTATTATAATCAACATCAAATCTCAAAGTACTAAATCCCTTATTCCTGCAAAGCTGAAGAAAGCCAGTTAATGCTTCGTGCATGAAATGATTTCTCCGGAATGGTTCGAATATCAGATATTCAACTACTAAGGAACCTGCTTCAAATAAATATCCGTTAATATAACCAACTAAAACATTGGTAGTCTTGGAATAAATTCCAAGAGGAAAACAAGATATTCCTTTTAAATTTTCAAGAAAATCTAAAATTTCATCGACAGAATTCCCAAACTTGAAAAATCGCTGAACCATTTCATCCTGCATTACTAAATCAGCAAACTTTCTGAAATCAATAGTTTCTAAAGGCCGACATTTCAACCTTTCAGTATCATAAAAATATTTTTTCATGACTGCACCTCCTAAAATTTATAGAATAATTATACTATGAAATTGACATAAAGTAAAGAAATAATTAAGATGCTAAAAAATCAAGAAAATTATTGCTTTTTCATTTTAGGTTTAGAAACAAGAGCAGCAATATATCCAAAGAAAATTGCAGCAGTAATTCCACCAGCAGCAGCTTTGATTCCACCACTAAAAGCACCTAAAAAACCAGTTTGATGAACTTCCTGAATAACACCCTTAGATAAATTATAACCAAACCCAGTAAGTGGAACAGTAGCACCACAACCAGCAAAATCAACTAAATATTTATAAACACCAATTCCACCTAAAACTGCACCTAAAGTCACATAAAGCACAAGAATTTTAGCAGGAGTAAGTTTTGTTTTATCAATTAAAATTTGAGCTATTATACATAAAATACCACCAACAACAAAAGCCTTTAAAATCATCATATAATCTAATCCATTAATAAAATCTCCCATAATAAATCCTTTCAAAAAAATTATAATTCAATACTTACAGCATGTGCTATTCCAGGAATGGATTCCCCTTGTTGAGAAGAAGTAGAATTCATCAAAGCACCTGTAGCAACTAAAAGCATCTTTTTAATTTTTTTCTGTTTTAATTGATTGAAAAAATATCCAGAAAAAACCGTACCACAGCAAGCGCAACCAGAACCACCAGCATGAGTATCCTGTTTTTCCTTATCAAACATCAATACACCACAATCATTATATAATGAAGAAAGTTGATAACCCTCAGCTTTGCATAAATCCAAAACAATACTTTTTCCAATATGACCTAAATCACCAGTAATAATGGCATCATAATAAGAAGGTTTTCTACCAGTATCTTTAAGGTGAGTTATAATAGTTGAAACAGCAGCAGGAGCCATAGCACTCCCCATATTATTAGCATCTTTAATACCACGGTCAACAATTTTTCCAGGAGTAACATTAGTAATATATGGTCCAGCACCAGATTTAGCTAAAACAGCAGCAGCTCCACCAGTTACAGTCCATTGAGAAGTAGGAGGTCGTTGATTACCAAGTTCCAAGGGAAAACGAAATTGCTTTTCTGCACTACAAAAATGGCTAGAAGTAGCTGTAACAGCATGATTACCAGCACCACCATCAAGTAACATAGAAGCAAGTATCATTCCCTCAACAAAAGTAGAACAAGCACCAAAAACTCCAAAAAAAGGGATTTCAAAGTCTCTAATTCCAAAACTTGAAGAAATGCATTGATTTAATAAATCACCAGCAAACAAATAATCAATATCTGAAACAGAAATATTAGCTTTCCTTATAACAGTTTCAATAGCAGATTTTATTATTTTTGATTCTGCTTTTTCCCATGTTTTTTCACCAAAAAATTCATCTTCAAGGCAAACATCAAAATATTTTGCCATTGGACCATCAGCCTCTTTTTTTCCAACAATGCTAGCAGTATCTAAAATTGTAACAGGGTTATCTAATTTAAAAGTTTGAGTACCAATTTTTTTCATAAAACACCTCACAAAATAATTTTAAACAAGCGTAATAGCTTGAGTGTTAAATAATAAATAAACTAAACCAACAAGAACAGAAGAAGAAATGCCATAAACTAGAACAGGTCCAGCAACAGTAAACATTTTTGCACCAACACCCATAACATATCCTTCAGATTTATATTCCATAGCAGGTGATATAATTGAATTAGCAAAACCAGTAATTGGAATTAAAGAACCAGCACCAGCAAATTTACCAATTCTATTAAAAACATTTATAGCAGTCAAAAAAGCACTTAAAAAAATTAAAGAAATTGAAACAATAGTACCAGCTAATTCAGTTGAAAAATTTCTAAAAATAAAATAATCATAAATTAATTGACCAATAACACAAATTAAGCCACCTACCCAAAAAGCATTAAAACAATTTTTAAAAATTGGAGAATTAGGAGATTTTTTATCTACATATTCTTGATAATCTTTATTTGTATTCAATGAACTCATAATGATCCTCCTTTCAATTATGTTAATAATTTCTATTCACAATTATGATTTACAAAAAAAGAAAAAAATATTCAAAAAAAGAATAATGTTACAGTAAGATTACTTTTAAATAACACTTCTATTAAAAATATTGACTTTTTATGTATAAATAAGTAAAAATATATATATAAATGGTTATAATATATGGCACAGAATTTTATGTAAAACTTTAATCGTGCCAAATTGTTAATGCCATTTTGTTTTACAAAAGGAGAATAAAATGCAAAGCTGTTTAGGTGTATATATAGAAGATAATTTAATAAAGTATGCTAAAATTTCAAAAGAAAGAGAAAATTTAAAAGTAGAATCTTTTGGAGTAAAATTTTATGAAGATTTATCAAAAACAATTGACCAAATTGTTGCAGAAACTAATAGTACAAAAGTACCAATATCAATAAATCTTACAAATGAATTTTATGATTATTTTAGTTACTTTGCATTACTAAATAAAAATGCACTAAAAAAATCAATTGATATTGATTTCGAAATGTTATGTGCAGAGAAAGGAATCAACAAAGATGAAATCGAAAGAAAAAATATATTTGCAATAGACCAAGATAATCCACAGCAAATGAAAGCAATAAACGTATCAGCAGAAAAAGCGTTACTTGATTCCAGGAGAGATTTATTCAGCAAATACAATTTGCATACAATTCAACCATTACCAATAGGAATAATGAACCTAGTAAAATTAGACGAAGATCAAAATCAATTAATCGTCAATATGGAAGAAAAAACGACATTAACATTTTGCGAAAATGGTCAAATATATTCAATACAAGAAATAGAATCAAGCATTGGAGAAGCATTAAGAGAAATTACAAAAATTGAAAATTCTGAAACAAAAGCATATGAAATTATGAAAAACATAACAATTACATCACAAGAACTTGACACAATGCAAGATGGAAACGAATATTTAGAATATGTAGTGCCAGTTTTATTTAAAATGCTAAATGAAATAAAAGAAAAAATGAATGAATTTGGAAAACAGATTCATAAAGTTTATTTTACAGGAACAGGAATAATCATAAATAATGTAGACATGTATTTCCAAGATAGATTAAACGATATAGAATGTGATTTAATAAAACCAGAATTTCTAGATTCACAATCATTAAAAATAGGAATAAAAGATTATATAGAAGTAAATAGTGCAATATCATTAGCATTATCAGGACTATCAAATGGAAATGAATTAAATTTTGCAGGAAAAACAGGATTTAAACTTCAAGGATTAGAAATAACAGGATTACCAAAAGGTAAAGAAGTAACAAAAGTTAAATCACTAAAAGAAAGTTCAGGAGAAAAATTAGATGCATTTGAAAAAATGACAGTAAGACTAATTGTACTGTGCTTTGTATTTATAATAATGTATGCAGTTATTACAAATCATTTATATAAAAATAGAGTTGAAAAATATAGTGACACAGAACAAAAAATACAAGAAACAACAACATCTATTTCAGATATGAATAAAACAAAAACAGCAATAGAATATCTAACATCAGAATATGAATCAATAATATCAAAACTTAATAGTGAATCAGTACAAAATGGACAAAGTGTATTTAGAACAAATGAGATGAACAACTTCTTAACAAAATTAAAATCAATAATACCAACAGAAGTAAAATTAGTGAGTATAGAAAATACACAAGACCGTCACTTTGTAATACAAGCAAGAGCAGCTAAATATCAACAATTAGGATATTTTAAAGCACTATTAGAAACAGCAACACAAGAAGGTAGCTCATATAAAGCAATACTAGAAAACGTAAAAGCAAGCACAGGAATTAGATATCATGATGAAAAAACTGATGAAGATTATATATTAGTCACAATAGAAGGAGACTTAACAGAATAATACAAAAAGGAGATAGAAAATGAGAAAATTAATTCTCTCAGGAATATTAATTTTTACATTAATTTTAAGTTTTATATGTGTAAAAACTGGAACATCAATTCCAAAGATTTATAGTTATAAAGATTTAAAAAGTCAAAGTAACACAACAGAAGAAAAACTAAATGAACTTACAAGACTAAAATCAACAGGATATGCAGCAACAGAAGCAAATTTACAGAAGGCAGAAAAAAAATATTCAGATGTAAAAATAAATTATGACAAAGTATCAAGCACAAAAACAGAAGAACAAAAACAAAAAGCATTATTAGGTCAAGATTATGATTTAGGATATTTATGGGTAGTACTTGGAAATATTGCAACAAAAAATAATTGCGATTTAACAATGGAAGTTTCGCAAGAAAAAGATGCATCGGAGCAAGAACAATATGTATTGTGCGACCTAAAGTTCAAAATAGTAAGTGGATATGATGGAATAACAGGATTTATAGAAGCAATAGGAAATGATACAAATTTAGGATTTATACCGGAAAATTTAAATATGCATTCAGAATATCAAAAAGTAAAAATGATGGATGATGAAACTGGAACAATTACAGAGGTAGAAAAATTAATGTTAGTAACAGAATTTTATAAGACAGACATACCAATTTCAAAGACATCAATTTCAAAAATTGAAAATGAGCAAACAGTACAGGAGGAAAAAGCAAAAGCTGATGAAGAAGCTAAAAAAGAAAATACTACAAATACATCAAATTCAACAGCAAATACAACAGCAAATACAACAAACAAAACTAATACATCAAACACGACAAATACATCAAATAAGTAGTATAAAGGAGAGAAATTAATGAAAACAGTTATAAGAGAAATAGTAGCAATGATAATTATAGTTGCCGCAATAATATTATTAATGATTACATTTTTCTTTGATTATATAAAAGCAGATTCAAATCAACCGCAATCTGCAGTTTACAAAATGACTGATAATGAAGCAAATATACTTGAAGAAAGACAAAACTACATAGATTCACAAAATAAAATAGTTCTTTCATCAGCATATTCATTAGACGAAAGTGATTTACAACAATATAAAGAAACAAATCAACTTCAAACAGGACAAAGTAATCCATTTGATGAAGTACCACTAACAGATATACTATATGATGCAGAAGGAAATGCATACTACAGTGCATCAACTGTAAGAAATACAACAAATAATACAACAAATAGACAATCATCATATGGTTCAATATCAGGAAATAGTGAACCACCAAAACAAATTACAGAATCACAAACAAATACAACAACAGAAAATACAAATAACACAGTATATCAACAAGATAAAGACATTACAGCCCCATCAACAAGTAGTGGAAATTTAACAAAAGGAACAGGAACTAAATAAGGTTATATTAAAATTTATATAGATATATAACAAACACAAAAATTAAGGAGGAAAAATATGAAAAACCAAAAAGGTATTACGTTAGTAGCATTAGTTATAACAATTGTTGTTCTATTAATTTTAGCTGGTGTTACAATTTCAATGGTATTAGGACCAAATGGAGTTCTAACAAATTCAAGAAAAGCAAAAGAAAATTCAGCAAGAGGAACAGCTAATGATGCATTGTCAACAGCTTTAAGTTCATTATCAACTGATTATTATGCAAATGGCGTATCAGGAGTGATGCTAGACAAACAAGTAACACAAACCAATCTAGAAGCTATATTAACGGGATATGAGATTAAAGTGGGAAATAAATCAGGAGATGGAGATAGTGCAACTAAAAAAGTAGTTATGAAAGATAGGTCAAAAGGAGATACATTTACAGCAACAGTAACAGCTACATTAACAATTAAAGAATTTGTAGATGGAGATCAATTACCCCAAAACCAAAACCAAAACCAAAACCAAGGCAATTAATAAAGAATAAAAGCATATACAGGTATAATACTGCTTGTATATGCTTTTACTAAAAATGCAAAAGGAGAAAAAATGGAACTACTACTATATATATTAATTTTCATAATGGGAACAGTATTTGGAAGTTTTTGTACATTAGCAATATACAGAATCCCACAAAAAAAGAATATTACAAATGAAAGATCATTTTGTCCTAATTGCCATCATAAATTAGGATTTTTTGACCTTATACCAGTATTAAGTTATATAGCACTTGGAGGAAAATGCAGATATTGTCACAAAAAAATAAAAAAAAGCTATGTAATTATAGAAATATTAATGGGAATAACATCATTAGGAATATATATGTCATTACACGCAACATGGGAAACAATGTCTGTACTTACATTAACAGAATACCTATATCAAATGATATTTGTAACAACATTAGTGTTAATAGCAGGAATTGACAAAAACAATAAAAAAATATGCAAACCAATAATACTTGTAGGATGTGTAGTAGGATTTGTACATATTATATATTTATATATAATAAAAAATGTTGCATTAGTTAGTATATATAAATATGTTATATACTTTATTATAGTATGTATATTATCAGAAATCACAACAAAGCATAAATACTTTAAATATTCATATTTATTAGAAATAATGATGATATGTATATACATAAATATGTTTGTCATATCAGAAGTATTTTTAATCACAGCAGTATTAACAATGATATCAATAATATTTGAAATCATAATAAACAAAAGAAAAAATAAAATTGATAAAAGTGATATACTAGCTGAAAAAAATACAAATCTAGAAATTCCAATAGCATATTGTTTATGTTTATCAAACATATTAGCAATGTTAATACAAGGCATAGAAATTATAAAACTATAAAGGAGAAATATGAAAATCCATAAATTAAAAGAAAATAAAGGATTCACAGGACAAGACATATTAATTGCAATATTCATAACAATGCTATTTCTATCATTTATAACAACAATGATAATAAATTTATCAAACACAAACTATGAAATAGAAAAAACAAGACAAGTAACAGAACTATTATCAAAAATAGCAGATAAGATAGATCAAATGGGTTATGATGAATTAGAAACAACAGTTGATGAAAAAGATATATCAGAAATAAATGAATTAAAAGATTACGAAATTCCAAAAAACATTAATATAAAATATACTGTGTCAACAGAAGGTAGTAATGAACAAACAACTAAAAATATAAAATTAATAGCACAATATTCCACAACAAAAAATTCAAACAAAGTTGATTTAATAGTAAAAAAACAGAAAAGCAAACAACAAACAGGAAGTGGAAATAATGGAGAAATACTAGATTCTTCATCAGACAAAGTATATCAATATCCATTTAACATACCAGAAACAAATGGATATTATAATAATGAAAAAATAATACCAGTAAAATTTATATGGACAAATCCCTATGAGAAAAAAGGATATTGGGTTACCACAACAGAAGATGACCCAGAATGGTATTCTATAGAAGAAGGAATTTATCCAACATATGTAAGTGAAAATACACCAACTAGAAATCAAATGCTAACACTAGTAAATCAAAATTATACCATGAAAAATTATACAGTATTAGCACAAAACGTGAGAAATATAAGATTTTATTTATGGATACCAAGAATAGCTGGAAACACAAGAAATTACGGCTATGCGGTAGGTACAACAAATTATAAATATATTTTAAAATCTGGAAAAGGATATATAGCAGAACAACCTGAATCAACAGAATACAATGCAAGAATATTTCCAAGTGATTCAAAAGGAATTTTGCTACAATATACAACAAACAATAAATTCTGGAATGATACTAATTATAATGGCTTACCCAATAATATGAAAACAGAATTAGCAAAATTTAAAGACTATAATGGAAAAGCACAAAATTCAAGATATTGAAATAAAAGAGGAGAAAGAATAAAAAAATGGCGAATAAGAAAGTTCCAATGGGTATTGAGCTAGTGAAGAGAAAAGTTGTAACAGAAGCAGATGTTAAAGAAGCCTTAAGATATCAAAAAGAACATCCAAATACAAAAATAGGAGAAGCACTAGCAGAATTACCAACAGTAGATCAAAAAGCACTAGTACAAGCAATGAGTGAAATATTAGGTGAAAAAGTAATAATAATGAGACCAGACCTTGTACACATAAATGTATCAAAATACATATCAATTGATATAGCCAAAAGAAATAAAGTAATACCATTTGACGAAATAAATGGAAAAGTTAAAGTATGTTTTGCAGATACAAGTAATACAAAAGTAGTTGAACAAATAAGGTTAATGCTAATGCATAGTGGCTACTCAATGGAAACTTACATATCATTTTCAAACAGAATAATGGAAACAATAGACAATTTGGAAGTGAGCAGTGCAGAAGATTTAAGCAAAATATCAAAAGATATTACAAAAATGGTAGACACAATAATAAAAACAGGAATGGAAAAAAGAGCATCAGATATCCACATAGAACCAATGGAGAAAGACATAAGAGTAAGATACAGAATAGATGGAGATTTGATAACAGTAGCAAGAATAGCAAAAGAAAATCAATTACAAATGATAGGAAGATTAAAAGCAATATCAAATATGTATCAAGAAAAAACAGAATCACAAGACGGAAGAATAATAATGTATCCAGGGTTCAATATTCGTGTATCTTCACAAAAAACTATATATGGAGAAAAATTCGTATTAAGACTTTTAAAAAAAGATGCAAAAATAAGAGATATATACGAATTAGGATTTCCAAGAGAAGATAACTTAATATCAAAATATTTTGATAAAAGAAATTCGGTAACAATAGTAGCAGCACCAACAGGAGAAGGAAAAACAACAACACTATATAGTATAATTAAAGTATTAAATACAAGTTCAGTAAACATAATAACATTGGAAGATCCAGTAGAAGTAAGACTTCCAGGATTAAATCAAGTAGAAATGGATTCAAAAACAACATTTGCCAAAGCCTTAAGAACGGTCTTAAGACAAGATCCAAACATAGTACTAGTAGGAGAAATTAGAGATTTAGAAACAGCCGAAATAGCGATGGAAGCAGGACAAACAGGACACTATGTTTTATCAACAATACATACAATTAATTCAATAGAAGTAATAACAAGACTTAGAAAACTAGGAATAACAGATTATGATATAGCAAGTACACTAGCAACAGCAGTATCACAAAGACTAGTAAGACGAGTATGTCCAAAATGTGCACAAAAAAGATTATTCACAGAAGAAGAAAAAATGAAAATAAATAAATATGCAAAAAAATATAATTTAGAATTTGACTTTACAGACAAATATACGTATGATGTAATTGGTTGTAAAGAATGTAATATGACAGGATACTCAGGAAGAATAGCCATCATAGAAATATTAACATTAACAGATAAAATAAAAGAACTTGTAATGGATGGAAAATCAACATTTGAAATAAGAAAAGCAGCACTACAAGAAGGATTTTTGCCATTTGAAGTAGATGGATTAAAAAAAGTCGTAGATGGAAAAATAACATTACAAGAATTAAATAATAAAACACTATTATTTAATAATTAATAAATAATTGTATGTAGGAGGAAAAAATGTTAAATTTAGAAGATATTATAGAAGAAGCACTAGAAAAAAACGCATCTGATATTCACATTATATGTGGACTAAAACCAGTATTAAGAATCACAAAATCATTAATCCCATCAAAATATCCAGTAGTAACAGAAGAAGACATATATGGATTTTATGATTTTATAATAAAAGGTAGTGTAGAAAATGATGAAATGTTTAAGAGAGATAAAAGATTAGATACAGCACTAGCCTACAAAGACGTTAGACTTAGAGTAAATATTTCAAAAATGGACGACATACCAATATTTACATTCAGAATTATAAAAAACACATTGCCAAGATTTGAAGACCTTGGAGTACCAGACGTTATAAGAAGAATGACATACCAACCACAAGGAGTTATACTAGTAACAGGAAAAACAAACTCAGGAAAAACAACAACATTGAACTGTTTAATAAATGATATAAACGAAAATCAAAACAGAAAAATTCTAACACTAGAAGCTCCAGTTGAGTATAAACATAAAACAAAAAAATCAATTATAGTACAAAAAGAAGTAGGACCAGCAGGAGACTCACTAACATATTTTGATGGAGTTAGAAACGCATTAAGAGAAGATTGCGATATACTAGTAATAGGAGAGATAAGAGATAAAGAGACAATGGCAGCAGCAATAGACATGGCAGAATCAGGACACTTAGTAATAGGAACATTACATACAAAATCATGTGCAGAAACACTAGATAGAATTATAAACTTTTATGATTTTTCAGACCAAGCACAAATTAAATACTTAATGGCATCATTATTAAAAATAATAGTTTCACAAAGATTAATAAAATCAGCAGACCAATCAGAACTAGTAATGGTACCAGAAGTAATGGTTGTTGATAATGTCGTAGCAGGATGCATAAGAAAAGAAAAATTTAGTGTATCTGAAGTAGAAGATGCAATACAGTCAACAAGAGATAAAGGAAGTCAAGGATTAATAAACGTACTTGCAAATTTATATATCCAAGGTAAAATAACAATAGAACAAGCAAGAGCACAAATCGAAGAAAAGAATTATGATACATTAGACAAAACAATAATGCAAGCCAAAGCAGGAAATTAAAATTAAGTATGGAGGGAAAATATGCCATCATTTCAATATAAAGCAATAGATAACAGAACAGGGCAAATGATAAAAAATACAGTAAATGGTGTAACAAAACAAGAACTGTATAAAATGCTGAAAAAAAATGGATTAACTCCCATAGA
The DNA here is from genome assembly GCA_934149115.1 of uncultured Clostridia bacterium. Lineage (GTDB taxonomy): Bacteria > Bacillota > Clostridia > TANB77 > CAG-508 > UMGS1994. The sequence continues at coordinate 8,520 of CAKPDW010000005.1, read as the reverse complement.
TATACAACAAGCACTAGAGGCAACAGCCCTAAAAAAACAACCAGTCAAAAGACACAGATCATCAGAAGAAATATTAAGAGACTTATCACCAGATCAGGTAAGATTAATATATAACAGCAATTCAGCAGATAAAAAAACAAAAAGTATGACATCAAAAAGCAAAAAAATAAGCAAAAACAGAAACCATAAAATAACTACAAGAGATGTTGTCATATTTACACAAAATTTCTTATTATTGAAAAAAGCAGACTTTAATAATATTCATGCATTAGAAACAGTAATAAATTCTACTGAAAATCCATCATTCAAATCAATATTAGAAGATATACTGGCAGGTGTGGAATCAGGAGAAAATATGTACACAACAATGGAATATTACTCTCATATTTTTCCAGTAATATACGTAAATATGATTAAGGTGGGCGAATTATCAGGCTCATTAGTAAAATCACTAGAACAAGCAATGGAATATTTAGAAACGTCGACAGCATTAGCAAAAAGAGTAAAAAAAATAGTAATGCCAAATGTAATTCAGTTTTTTGGAATGTTAGTACTTTTAATTGGAGGAACAATATTTATAATTCCAACAATTCAAAAAGTATTCGACCAAATGGGTTCACAAGAAGAATTACCATGGATGACTCAAAAATTTTCAGAATTTTTAAAAAGCGCAGCAAACTGGTGGTTTTATCCAGTAATACTATTAGTTATTTTAGCAATAGCAGTTGTAGCATATATAAGAACACCAAAAGGAAGATATCAATGGCATTTATTCAAATATAAAGCACCAATATTTGGACCATTAATATATGCAGTTGACTTTTCAAGAGTAATGAAAGCAATATCATTAAATCTAAAAAATGGAATGAGAATACAGCAAGCACTGGAAGTAAGTAAAAACGTAGCCAAAAATAATGTAATGTTATCAATACTAGAAACATCTATAAATAACTGCTTAATTGGAAAATCATGGGTAGAGCCATTTGAAGAATCAGGTTTTGGAAATGCAATGTCAACAGAAATGCTTAAAGTTGGAATGCAAACAGACCTACCAAGAATGATGGACAAATTAATGGGATTTATTGAATCAGACATAGATGCAATACTAGAAAAAATAATGAAAGTATTACCAGAAATAAGTTATTTACTAGTTGGAGTAGTATTAATATTCTTTGTTTGCGTAGTACTAGTACCATGTATTCAGGTTTACATGGGAGGATTCATGTTTAGTAGCTCATATATGTAAAATGAAAAAAGAAAGGAATTATTATGAGAATTGGAATTGATATAGGTGGAAGCCATATAGGAGTAGGATTAATAAATAATCGGAATGATAGTAAATATAGAAGAAAGACTTTTAACAAGAGAAGATAGAGTAAATGTAAAAGAAAGCATTGTTACAATAATAATAGATTTATTAAATAGAGTAATTGAAGATTCACATGTTGATTTAGATGATATTGAATTTATTGGAATAGCATCACCAGGAACAATAAGTCATAATATAATAAAACAAGCTACCAATCTTGGATTAGAAGATTTTGACTTAATTGCAGAATTACAAAAATATATTAATTTACCAATGCAAATAAAAAATGATTCAAAATGCGCAGCACTAGCAGAAAAACACTATGGAGCAATGAGAGACTATGAAGATGCAATATTTCTAGGAATAGGAACAGGAATAGGAGGAGCAGCATTCTTAAAAGGAGAAATGCTAGAACCAAAAAGATTTTCAGGATTTGAATTCGGACATATGGTAATCAACAAAGGGGGAAGACAATGCTCATGTGGAAAAAGAGGATGTTTTGAAACATATGCATCAATAAGAGCATTTAGGAATAAAATAGCAGAAGTATTAGACATAGACAATGATTTTTCAGGTCAATACTTAAGAGAACAATTATTAGATTTTAACAACCAAAAAATAGAAGAAGTTGTAGAACAATTTATAGAAGACTTATCAATAGGAATATGCAATTTAATAGATATATTTGAACCAGAAATTGTAGTATTAGGAGGAAGTTTCTCATACTATGAAGGAAACCCAGTATATGATAGACTATTAGAAAAAATCCAAGAAAAAAATAGCAGATTCAATAGTATGGCAATTCCCAAAATCGAATTGGCAAAATTAAAAAATGATGCAGGAATAATAGGTGCGACAATAAGAATATAAAAAATAATAAAAAACTATTTACAAAACGAAAAAAAAGATATATAAAATAAGAAAAAAGATTAAGGAGAGAAAAGATGGCAGAAATTAAATATGAAATTGTAGAAAAAATAGGAGTACTATCAACAACAGAAAAAGGTTGGAGTAAAGAATTAAACTTAATTAGCTGGAATGATAGAGAACCAAAATACGATTTACGTGACTGGAATGAAACACACGAAAAAATGGGTAAAGGAATAACATTAACACAAGATGAGTTAAATAAACTAAAAGAAACTTTACAAAAATATCAAAAATAAATTAAACGATATTTAGTTTTTTCTTATATACGAATTTATAAAAAGCAATACCCATGCATACAAAAAAGGATGTAAATAAATATTTACAATCCTTTTTTTGTTTTGGAAATATTTTACCTTAACCAAAGTAAAAAAGATGATTAGCAATTAATCATCTTTTTTTTCAAGATTACTACCAAATCTCTTAATTTTTTGAGTAGTAGTTTTTTCAAATTCTTTTTCTCTAATTGCAACATTTTTAATATGTTTGAAATTAGGTAATTTTTCATTAATAGTTTTAATAGCAGTATTAATAATATTTGCAATATCCTCTTTAGAAGGTTTTTTAATTTTCTTTTTAATCTTTTCCATATTAGGAACAATAAGAGCAGTAACAACCGTATCATCACGATTCTCATTAAATTTACCTGTTACCAAAGACTCCTCAATATAATCATTTTTATTTAAAATTTCTTCTAATTCCTCAGGATAAACATTTTTACCATTCTTTGTGATAATAACACTTTTGCATCTACCAGTTATATATAACCAACCTTCCTCATCAATTTTTCCAAGGTCACCAGTTTTAAAATAACCATCTTTGAAAGTATCATTAGTAGCTTCAGGATTATTATAATATCCAAGCATAACATTTGGACCCTTAACTAAAATTTCACCAACACCATCTTCATTTGGAGAATCAATAATAAATTCAACATTAGGAATAGGAAGACCAGCAGAAGCAAAATTATGGAAAAAGTCATTATTTCCAGCAACCAAAGGTGAACATTCTGTTAATCCATAACCTGACAAAACTAATATGCCAAATTTATTAAAAGACTCCAATAATTTTGGGTCAATAGCTGAAGCACCAACAATAATTTTTTTAAGACGTCCACCAAAAGACTTAATAATTTTTCTTCTAATAAAAGGACGCATAAAAAATGGGACAGAATCCATAATATGTTTTCCAGTTTTAAAATATTTTTCAGGTAAAGAAGCCTGTAAAGCTTTATAAATCTTTTTATGTAATTTTTCAAGTAATAAAGGAACACTTAAAATAATATTAGGACTATATTCTAAAAAGTTATTAGCCAAATGCTTGAAACCATCGCAAAAAGCAATAGAACCACCACTTGAAACTACAAGCAAGAATCCCAAAGTACATTCATAAGTGTGATGTATAGGTAAAATTGACAAAATTGAAGTAGTAGTATCAACTTTAACAATGCTACCAACAGAGAAAATATTTGAACAAATATTTCTGTGAGATAAACAAACACCTTTTGAATTTCCAGTTGTACCTGAAGTAAACAAAAGAAAATGCATTTCATCAGGGTCAACTTTTATATTCTTAAAAGGATTTTGGTCATTTTCTAAATTATATAAACCTGAGCTTCTAAATGTATCAAAACCATAAAATTTATCTGTATTAGTTTTAAAATCAAAATTAATAAAATCAATTTTATGATTAATTTTTTGAGGAAAATTATATAAATTAGCTAAATATTTATCATCACCCAAAATAACAGAAGCCTCTGAAATATTAATAAAATTAATAACATCATCTGAATGTAATTCCTTGTCAATAGGAACAACAATCCCTACAATAGAAGCAGCAAGATAAGAAATAGCCCATTTATAACTATTACGTCCAATTACTGCAATTTTTTTATTTGAAAATCCATTATTAATAAGTGAAATTCCAATAGCCTCAACATCTTTAAGAAAATTGAAATACGAAACAGTATAAGGATAACCAGAACTATCCTTCAAAATAAAAGCAGGTTTATCACTATATTCATTTCCAACATAATAAATCATTTCCTTCAAAGTAGAAAAATCTTTTCTACTAAAATAATGTTTTTCCATATAAGAAATAGGGTTAAAATTTTTTTTCATTGTCTAAATCGATCCTTTCAAAAACTTAAATTAATTTTCTTTTTTATAAAACTTACTATTAGATAAATTTGTCAAAGTCATTTGATAAGAGCCATCATGAATAGTATTAATGTCATTATCATCACCTAATTTAATAGGAATAGTCACCGTAGAAATATATTCTTCATCTAATTCATTAATAATATGAATAGAAAATGAAATAGAATATTCAATATTGCTCAGTAAAATATTCGCATCTAAAAGCAAATTGCCATCAAAAGTTATAGCAGAATTTGTATTTCTAATAATAAAATTTGAAACAATATCTTTATTTACAGCAGACAATAAAATAGGATTAGAGCAATCAGCATAAAAAGAAGGCTCAGCAACGTCACTAGTATTAGAAGAAATAACATTGAAATCTACTTTATCGTTTATTAAATATTCATCATTTATTACACCAACTCCAAAAAAATTCGCATCCTTATAATATAAAACAGGATGCCCTTTATCAGGCATAGTTGGATAAGATATATTATCAATATACATATTTTTTACAGTATTTTTCTTTGTAAGTCCATCAATTGAAACATTGTTATCAATAGTAATTGCAATATCAGAATATTGATATAAGTTCAAATCCCAATAATCTTTTTGCATTTCTGAATTATTCAAAGCATTAGCAGAAGAATAAAGCTGAACAGAACTAACATTAAAAATATTACTATCAGTTGTCAAAGAAAGAACTGGTTCATCATTAGTATTTGCGTGCTTTGTATAATAATTCCTAATAGAATTAAAAAGAAGAATTGATAATAAAACTACAAAAATCAATATAGCAATTACAACAACAATTCTTATTTGTTTATCTTGAAACATAATAAAATCCTTTCAAAATTATAATAAAGTACTCTATTAATATATAATATATTTATAAAATATTCAATAATTAAAAAGTAAATAAATCCAAAAACTTCAATTGACAAAAAAAGAGTCAAATATTAAAATATTAGCAGGAGTTAGAAATGAGAAAAATAAAATATGTAGTAAAAACAAAAGATCAAGTTGTAAAACAACGAATAATTATATATTTCATAATAGCAATAATATTAATTTTAACATCAATTTTAAGTGTTAAATCCTGTAAAAAAGTGGAAGCAACAACAGCATTAAAACAAACAGAAGAAGTAAAAACAAATGAAAAAGTTTCAATGGAAGAAAACAAAAATAAAATAGATGTAAAAGAAATATTAAAAAAGAACACATCAGATGTAACAAAAAAAACATTAAGTGTAGATGAAGTAGACTTAGATTACACAACAGAATACATAGATAATGCTGATTTACCAACAGGAACAATCAGAGTGAAGCAAGAAGGAACAGACGGAAAACAAAAAATGATAATAATAAAAGAATACAAAGGTGACGAATACGTTGGAGAAGAAAGAATACAAGGAGAAATAACAGCAAACTCAATAAATAAAATTGTTGAAATAGGAATAGGAGAAGGAACAAATAATTATACACCAAAAGCAGGAGACAGCATATGGGCAACACCTGAAAAAGTAAAAATAAGAGAAGCACCAAGCAAAAAAGCAAATGAAATCTATACAATAGCAAAAGACCAAAAAGCAACAATAATGGAAGTAGTAAATAACAACTGGTTAAAAATACAATACGCAACAGTAATAGGATATGCAGATAGAGCATGTTTCACAAATATAAATCCAAATGGAACAACAGCACAAAACTTCTCAGCAGGAGTAGAATACTCAAGAGAAGAATTATTAGCAAGTCTTGATTTTAACATGGATTTAACAAAACCAAGTGGATTATCATTAGCACAATTCCAGAAAGTTTTATCAGGAAACAGTGGAGATAAAAACAACGTATTAGCATCAAATGCAGAATATTTTTATTATGCAGAAAGACAATATGGAATTAATGGAATCTACCTAGCATCAATGGCAATTCATGAAGGAGGATGGGGAACATCAAAAATAGCAAACGATAAGAAAAACCTATTTGGATATGGAGCATATGACAGTAATCCATATGGAGGCTCATATTCATTTAGCACATATGCAGAAGGAATAGACTTAGTTGCAAGAGTATTAGTAAAAAATTATTTAAATCCAAAAGGAACAGAAATATATGATGGACAAACAGCTACAGGAATGTACTATAATGGTCCAACACTTACAGGAGTAAATACAAGATATGCAAGCGATAAAAACTGGGCAAATGCTGTTTTCAAATGGATGACATACTTATACAATAGACTATAAAAATAAGGACTGTTTTAGATGAAAAAAGAGTATCATTTAAAACAGTCCAATTAACATTTAAATAAAATAAGAAAAATCAGTTGATATTTTTTTAAATTTATTGTATTATAATATATGTATAAAATTAGGCAGAAAAGGAAAAAATGGGAGGATATAAAATGAAAAAAGTACTATCACTTATAACAATATTATTAGTAATTACATTAGCAATAATCACTCCAGTATACGCAAATACAGAAATTTTAGAAGAAAACAACGAAGTATTAGAGTCAGACAATGCAAGTGACTTTTATAAAATAAAAGAAACTGCAGGAGGAAAACTAGAACAGTATTCAGAAAAATATGGCTCAAAAGCATATGGTATAACAGCAATGGTATTAGATACTATTAGAATATATAGTATACCTCTATGTTTGCTAGGAATAGCAATTGGAGCAATATATCAATACATAATTGGAATAAGAAGATTAGACATAAGAGATAAAGGATTTAATTTAATAATAGCCTTCGTTACAATATTAGTAATAGCACAAGTGTTGCCATTAGTATTTACAATTGTAACAAAAGGATGGGTTTTATAATACAGAAAAAGTCTGGGGGGTAACAAATGAAAATTTTATTTGCAGTAAGTAATGAAAACGTTTCCAAAAAAATAGTAGAAAGCTATCAAAAAAAATATGGAGAAACAGTTTCATATAAAAATGTATTTTACTTTAATGCAATAATAAGAGAAATACACAAAGATAAAACTTATGATAGAATAGTTATAAGTGAAGATTTAGAACCATTTTCAAATAACAACTATGATGTAATTGACAAATTCATATTAGAAAGATTTAAAGAGATTTCAAACGAACTTAGTTCACAAGATAGATTTGTGGATATAACAGTAATATGTACAGACAGAAGAACAAAAGCAGGATACGTACTATCAAAAATGTATGATTATGGAATATATAATGCATTAATAGGAAAAGACAGAAGAATTGATAATGTATGTACCTTATTAAATAATCCACGTACAGCACAAGAAGCAGAAACATATTATGAACTTAAAAATCAGGTAGATACAAGCTCAGTAGATGACGTTTCAGAACAAGAAGTACAAAACATATTAATACATTATAAAAGATTAGGAAGAAATGAAGAAAGATATGTAGACAGTTTTAACAACATAGCTTCACAATACACAGATAAACAATTAAAAATAATAATAAAATGTTTACCAATAAATGTAAGAGCTGTTCTAGAAGCAGAATGTCCAAAATACCAAGAATTAGTAACATATGCAGACGAATCAGAAGAAGAAAGAAAGAAAAAAATAAAATTACAAGAACAAAAAAGAATAGAACAATTAGAACAAGAAAAAAGACTAAAACAGAAATTAGAAAAAGAAAAACGTGAAGATGCAAGAAACGCACAAAGAATAAATCAAGAACAAGAAAGAATGCAAAGACAACAACAAACAACAAGTGGAATAGATTTATTAGACAATAAACGTAAAGAACAAAGAATGACTGGAAATGTTATAATACCTGGAAATATGGATATTAGAAATGAAAGAAAAGTTTATACAGATGAAGAAATTAATAATCTTCAACAAAGATCAGCTAGACCAGTACAAGAAAGACAAACAGCAGATACATTACCAGGTTTAGATGAATTTGATAGTATACCACAACAAAGAGCAACACAACAACCAGCCAGCACATTACCAGGTTTAGATGAATTTGATAGTATACCACAACAAAGGCCAACACAACAACCAGCAAACACATTGCCAGGTTTAGATGAATTCGATAGTATACCACAACAAAGAGCAACACAACAACCAGCAAACACATTGCCAGGTTTAGACGAATTTGATAGTATACCACAACAAAGACCAACACAACAA
>CAKPDW010000004.1 GCA_934149115.1 uncultured Clostridia bacterium | reverse complement strand
TTTCCATATATAACTTCATTTCCATCTTCCCAAAGTTTTAACATTTCAGGTATTAATTCTGGTGGATCCTGCAAATCAGCATCCATAATCACAACAGCATCACCACTAACATATTTAATACCAGCAGTAACAGCAGACTGATGTCCAAAATTTCTGGAAAAAGAAAGAACCTTAACACACCTATCACCATAAGCAATCTTTCTTAAAATATTTAAAGTTCCATCCTTACTTCCATCATTAACAAAAATTATCTCATACTCATAACAATCAGACAATTTTTTCAAAACACCACTCACCCTATTATAGCAAATCTCAGCAACTTCCTCCTCATAATACATAGGAATTACAACAGATATCTTCTTCATACATTTATTCCCCATTTTCTTTTACAACATTTTATACATAACAGCACATTCTTTAACTAATTTTCCCAAAATTCTATATTCGCCAAATTTTTCTGAAAATGATTATATTACTAGGCAATTTCAACTTTGAAATACCGGAACGTACGTGTGTACGTGAGGATTTTCAAATCAAAATTAACAACGTAAGATGATTATTTTCAGGCTCCTCTATCTCGAATTTTTCTCTGTTTCCTTAATTATGTAAATTGGTCTGTTTTTTATCTCCATATACTCCTTCGACATATACTGTCCCATAATACCAAGGCAAAAAAGCTGAACACCACTAACAAACAAAACAATACACACCAAAGAAGGCCAACCAGAAACAGGATCACCATACAAACACGTTCTAACAATAATAAGAACAATCATAACAAAAGCAAGCAAGCAAAACAAAATTCCAGCCAAAGTAGACACCATCAAAGGAGCAGTTGAAAAAGCAGTAATACCATCCAAAGCATACAAAAACAACTTCCAAAAATTCCATTTAGTTTTCCCAGCAGAACGCTCAATATTATCATAAGCAAGCCACTTAGTATTAAAACCAACCCAACTAAAAATCCCCTTAGAAAACCTATTATACTCAGTAACCTCCAAGATACTATTCACCATCTGTCTAGTCATAAGTCTATAATCCCTAGCACCATCAACAATCTCAGTTTTAGTCATCTTATTAATAATCTTATAAAACAATCTAGAGAAAAAAGAAATTATTGGATTCTCACCCTTTCTTGTCTTTCTTTTAGTAGCAACACAATCATATTCCTTTTCCAACAAAGTATTATACATCTCAGGTATCAAATCTGGTGGATCTTGTAAATCAACATCCATTATAGCAACATAATCACCTTCTGATGCTTGAAGTCCAGCATACATTGCAGCTTCTTTTCCAAAATTTCTAGAAAAAGAAATATATCTTACTCTAGAATCCATTTTTGCATACTCTCTAACAATTTCCAAAGTTTTATCCTTAGAACCATCATTCACAAAAATATATTCGAAATCCGCTTCTACTCTTGATGAAACCTCAGTTATCTTATCATAAAAGATTTTAATTGCTTCTTCCTCATTATAACATGGTACAATTATTGATATTTTATCCATATTCATTCCTTCTTTTTTTATTTTTCATCATATATCCAATAATACTGCATTTTATGAAATTTGTCTAATATTTTTTATCATCTGAAAAATTTAGTAATTTTTTATTATTTTAAATTTGAATTTTATTTTTCAAATTATTTGAAACTTTCATAAATTCATTTCATTTATATTCAGCTTTCTGTATCTCAAAAACTTTTTTAGATTTTAGAAAATCAATTATATTTTTTAATCCAATAGAAGCAACAATAAACATATAAGGTCTATATACAAATGCATATCTTCCTTGAACTTCTATAATCAAATACATTAAAAATGCACCAATCAGATATATAAAATATGTTTTCCCCTCATCTGTTTTTGAAACAAAAATACTAAGTAAAGATATAGCACAAGCAAAAATCCAAATTACCTTATCATAATCTTCGATGAATTTTTTAAATGTCTCTGTCTTTATTTTTGTATTTTCTAAAGTATCATTTGTTAAATAAGAAATTGACCAATAATTTCCAAAATCATTCCAAAATATATTAATCTTTTTAACAAATAATTTTATTAAATTAATATTACATGATTCTTCTTTTATTTTTGAAATCTCATATTGAGATTTATCTGTTTGATTTATGTATTCATTATATGCTTCTTCAGACCAACATCCATTACTCTTTGAATTCAAGCCAATAACAACCTTATATAAATTTCCTATTTCAGGCTCATTCTTCACAAATCCAACATTTCTCAACATATATGAAGGCAATATTGTTATTACTAAATACACAAATAAAAAAGGCATAAACTTTTTTATTACATCTTTGATCGAATCTTCTTTTTTTAGTAACCTATAAACACTTATAAACCCAAGTGTTACTACTGTTATGATTGATTCTGGTCTAATTAAATTGGCTATTCCAATCACTAATCCTACAACTGAAAATTTTAAAATATCATTTTTAAAAAACTTTTCTTCAAAAAACAAATCAAATCCCAATAAAGTTAAACACAAAAACAAATGCTGATTTGAAAGTATATTATTATACAATATAGGATTAATAAAAAAAGCATATAATACTGTAATTATCTGGGCTGTAAACTTACTGGTTATTCTATTGATTATTCTATACATAAGTGCTATACAACCCAAACTAATAATTACATTTATAAATTTTAAAAAAACAATTTTATTTACTATTTTCAAACACAATGCTTGAAAAAGCACAAAATAGATTTGGTAATTATAACTATTCAAATAATGTTGACTTTTTTCTTGTAAACTACCATCTAAAAAATCTTCAGAAATATCATACAGTGTTTTAAAATCAGATAACTGAGGATTTTTTATTTCAACAACCATAGTAAATCTTATAAGAAACGAAAATACTAATAATATAATCAAGAACTTTTTATGGCTTACATCAAATCTATTAAAAATATATAACGTTCCCAACAATAATAAAATAGCTATAATTATTCCAAAACTACCTTTAAACATCCATAATAATACTAGAAAAAAAGCTATTCCAAAAATTCCATTAATTAATATATCACATGCACCTTTCAATTTTTCCATATTATTTTCCTTTTTTCTAATTTTTTTACTTAGAATATTTTTCAATAATAGCATCAGCAATTCTTTGACTTGCTTTTCCATCTCCATAAGGATTTGCACTATGTGCCATTTTATTATATTCTTCTTTATTTTCTAATAATTCTTTTGTTAATTTATAAATTGTTTCTTCATCTGTACCTGCAAGTTTTAATGTTCCAGCATCTATACCTTCTGGTCTTTCTGTTGTATCTCTTAAGACTAATACAGGTTTTCCAAGTGAAGGAGCTTCTTCTTGAATACCACCACTATCAGTTAAAATTAAATATGATTTAGCTAAAAAGTTATGAAAATCAATTACTTCAAGTGGATCAATCAATTTAACTTTATTATCATCACCAAAAATTTCGTTAGCAACATCTCTAACTTTTGGATTTAAATGAACAGGATAAACAACTTTAACATCAGAAAATTCATCAGTAATTCTCTTTATTGCTTTAAACATTCCTCTCATTGGCTTTCCTAAATTTTCTCTCCTATGAGCTGTAAGAAGAATCATTCTATCATTTCCAACCCAATCAAATATTGGATGTGTGTAATCTTCTTTAACAGTTGTTGCTAAAGCATCAATTGCAGTATTTCCTGTAACATATATTTTTGTTTCATCTTTATTTTCTTTTAATAAACTTTTTTTACTATTCTCTGTTGGAGCAAAATGCATATCTGCTAAAACACCCACCATTTGTCTATTCATTTCTTCTGGATATGGAGAATACTTATTCCATGTACGAAGTCCTGCTTCAACATGTCCAATATCAACTTGATTATAATAAGCAGCCAAAGCCCCAGCAAAAGTTGTTGTAGTATCACCATGTACTAAAACAATATCTGGCTTAACTTCTTTTATAACATTTTCCAAACCATATAAAACTCTACTTGTAATATCACTCAATGTTTGTCCTTGTTTCATAATATCCAAATCATAATCTGGTTTTATATCAAAAACCTCTAAAACTTGGTCTAACATTTGTCTATGTTGTGCTGTTACACAAACAATACATTCAATTTCTTTTCTACTCTTTAGTTCTTTAACAAGTGGAGCCATTTTTATAGCTTCAGGTCTTGTTCCAAATACAGTCATTACTTTAATCATCTTAACATCTCCTCTAATTCATTTTATTTTTTTCTACATAATATATCAAATCTGCAAAAAGTTTATTAAAGTATTTTAAATAAAAATTTTTTCCTAATCCTTTTAAATATATATTGCTTCTATAATTTGGAAAATGTTTATATACTTTTTCCTTTGCAAATTTAACTCCTTCATCAAATTTTTTCTTATCTTTAGCCTTAGCTAATCTTTTTATATATGTCGCCAACATATATCTAACATAAATATATTCTATTTCATTAGTAAATTCATCTAATCCATTTTCTTTATAAAAATTTACTAATTTTTCCAACATATTATATATGTCCAATAATTTATCTGAATATGTATAAGTAACAGAGTTTTGTCTTTGAACATATTGGTATAACACATCTTCAACAAATCCTATACTCTTAATATATGGAATCAATTTATATAAAAATAATACATCTTCAAACCACAAATCTGGTTCAAATAATATTTTTTTATTTTCAAACAATTCTTTTTTATATATTTTGTTCCAAACAACCGGATACATATTTCGTAAAAGATCTGACTTTTCGTTTCTAGTTAAACTAACAGACTCAAATTTAATTCCTGATGAAATTTTTACATTTTTCTTAGGATAAATACAATTCACATTGCTAGCCACAACATCAAAATCTTTTTCAATTGCTTTATTATATATAACTTCAAACATGCATTTTTCCACATAATCATCTGAATCTACAAAAGCAATATATTTGCCAACAGCAATTTCGATACCTTTATTTCTAGCCACACTTTGTCCACTATTCTCCTGAAAAACATATTTTATCATTTGAGGATATTTTTCCTTAAAATTTAAAATAATTTTCTCTGTATCATCAGTTGAACCATCATTTATAACTATAATTTCAATATTATTTTTTGTCTGATTAACAAGTGAATTCAAACATTTTTCCAAATATTTTTCAGCGTTATATGCTGGAACTATAATACTAATATCTTTCATATATCTCCTTATTTTTCTTCAGCTATCTTCAATAAATATTTTACATTACTATTAATAAATCTTTTTATTCTTTTTGGTTCTGTAGTAATTCTGTAAAGCCACTCTAAATGAAGTCTCACAAAAAACTTTGGTGCACGTTTTTTCAAACCACTTAATACATCAAAACTTCCACCTACTCCAATAAAAATACCTTTATCAAATTCTTCAAAATTTTTATCTATTATTAATTCCTGTGCAGGAATTCCTAAAGCTACTAATATTAAATCAGGTGCTAATTTCTTGATTTCATCAAAAACTTTTTGCTTATCTTCTACATATCCATTTTCAATTCCTTTTATTTCTATATCAGTATACTCTTTTTTTATAACATTTTCTAATGTTTCTACAACTTCTTTTTTAGCACCAAATAAAAATATACTTTTCTTTAAATTATTACACTCTTTCAATAAGTGTTCAACTAAGCCAACACCAGTTATTGTCTCCCTTTGTGGATATCCTAATATTTTAGCACCTTTTATTATTCCAATTCCATCTGGAACAATTGTAACATAATCTTTTAGCAAGCATTTTTCTAATTCAGAATTTCTATTTGCAATCATAAGTGTTTCTGGATTTGCAGTTACAACAAATCTTTTTTTTTCTTTTTTTAAACTCTCGTCTATATCCTTATAAAAGTCATCTTTTCCGTTTGCATAAATTTTATCGAAAAACTTACTTAAGTCATTTTTCTTTTCATATTTTTCTGGCTCATCACCCATTGCCACATTAAATACAATTCCAGCAACCATTGCCAAATATACAAATGGGAATATCTCGTTTAAAATATGTCCTGATAAATATGCGGACATTAATCCAATTCCTAAAGACATTATATATACAACTTTTTCCAAATACAAATTTTCTTTAAGTTTTCTCAACGCCTTATAAATTCCAAATAATAATATAAATACATATGGCACTATAAATAAAATCATTCCAAAAATTCCTAATGCATCAACTTGTGTTTCAAAATCTCTTTCAGGCCATACAAAAGAACTTGACCTTGTAAATGAAATTCCAAATAAGTAATCAGAAATTCTATTATCTCTTTCCAAAATTCTATTGATTAGCAACTTTCTCATCTTTCTGTTTCCAGCTCTTTGCTCTTTTGGAATATTAACCATTAAATCATACCAAAAATCAACATCATCAGTATATGGATAAATCTGATAAATATAATATCCATTTATATTTTCATTTGCAACATTTTCAGAAACATATTCTAGTTTATTTACCTCTTGTGTTGAATTTTCTAAATCAGTATTATCCGTAGTTTGTACTCCTATAACCATATCAGAACCAAGATTTCCTGACATTGCTCTAACTTTAAAAGGTGAATATGCTAAAATAATTCCTAATATTATCACTGAACAAACAAAACAATATGTGTTTTTTTCTTTAAACATTTTTATAGAAACTTTTTTATGTATTATTTGCTCAAGAATATATACAAACACAGTTATTAGCATTGTACCAATTCCACCAATTGCTCCAACTCTTGTTGTTATAGTTATCATAGCAATAATATGTAAAGTCACAACTATCCATTTTTTAATACTTTTCTCTTTAAGCGCTATATATGTAAGAATAGGAACTAGAATAACCATAAGTCCTGATAATTGATTTCCAGATTGAAATAAGCCTCTTGTCGTATATCCAACCCAATCACAAACTCCACCTTCATCTGGTTTAACACCTTTAGTAAACCATTCAATAATATTTCCTGATACTAAATCTTGTTCTAAAGAATACGAAATATATGAGAACTTAAATATATTACTAATAATCATTGTTAAAGAAATAATTAATGAAACACTAACTACAATTCTTTTTATATCTTTATAATTTAATTTAATATTATAAATTATATAAATCAAAGCAATTGGAATACACATTCTTGCTAAATACATCAATTCTCCAAAAGGACTATATTGTGCCTCTGCCAACTGAACTCTAAATCCAACAGCATTAATATGATGTATTATAATATATACAAGCATTACTATTGCATATCCAATAAATAATTTAGTACTCTTATTTTTTCTTGCATAAAATAAAGTCATTATTAGCATTACAAAAACCCACATAAATCTTAGAATAGTAGCTAATGATACTCCAACTATTTGAATCTTCTTATCAAACAAGCTCATATAAATATCTAAAATTGGCTGTATAATCATAAATGCTACAAATAAATTTTTTATTAACTTTTTTAAATCCAACTTTTCTTTCATTTTTTACCCTTTCTATAATATTTTTTCAATCTTGTTTATTATATCATCATTTTCTGATTTATACATAAGTGCATTAGATTTATATTTTCTTAACAAATTTTCATCATCTAAAATTCTTTTTAATCCATTATACAAACCTTCATCACTATTTTCAACCACTAATCCATATTCATCTTTTAAAACTTCTCTCGCACCAGCAACAAGTGTAGATACACAAGGTGTTCCTAAAATAACTGATTCATATAATACAGTAGGTAATCCTTCCAAAATAGAAGATAATACAAATAAATCAGCATTTTTCACATATGGAAAAGGATTGTCTTTTCTTCCCAACATTTTAAAAGTATTTTCAATTTTTTCTTCTTTTACAAGATTTGATAATTTTTCATATTCCAATCCATCACCTATCAAATATGAATTTATCTTATAACCATCATCAATTAATTTTTTATGTACTTTAATAAATCTTGTATAATTTTTTTGCGTTTCCAATCTTCCTACTGAAATTAAATTTATAACATCTTTTGAATATTCAATATCAAGCTTTTTACTTCCTTTATCCCTTATTTCTTCAATATTGATAATATTATGAATTGTTTGAATCTTAGCATCTGGAATATCGTAATATTCTTTATACACTTCTCTTACTCTATCTGACACACAAACTGACATATTCATTTTTTCCAAAGATTTCTTAACCAATCCATAATATCTTTTTGAATCATTTCTAACAGATATATCTGTATGCATCCATGCAATTTTATTTGGTGTATCTCCATTCGCAACAAATATATGAGCAAAACCATCACTAAAAGCAATTTCTGTATCATATTCTTTTTTCAAAAGATTTTTTCTTGCACTCTTTATTTTCTTTTCTATCTTTCCAGACTTAAGTGACATTACTAAAGATAATTTTTTGAAAAATTCTTTTAAATCCTTATCTTTCAATATTTTCTTAATACTTACATCAACATAAGAAAAATATTCATTTCCTTTGATTATATTAACACTTTTGGGAATCTTAATACTCATATCCTCATAATAATGTAAAACCAACAAATCAACACAATATTTTTCTTCATCAAGATTCTGTAACAAATTAGCTAAAACCTTTGTAATTCCACCCATTACTAGATTATCTACAACAAATAAAATATTTTTAGGCATTTTTTCCTCCTAATATAATACTTAACAAACCAAATTTTTTTAAATAAAATAATTCACAAATAACTCTATATTTAAAACCTTTTCTTTTATAATATTCGTTTTTTCTCCAATTAGGAAATCTTTTTTTCATAATATTTGTAATCTTACAAATATCTTTTTTTCCTTCTTCATAATTGAAAAAACGTAATGAGCCTGCATGTAATAAATGTTCAATATAGATATATTCTAATTCTTTTTCATATTTAGTCCCCTTAAATTTTTCATACAACTTATCCATAACCACAAAGATATTTTGCATTTTTTTATTATACTCTTTTTGCCTCATAGTTGAATTTTGATGAATAACATAATGATACAATTTTTCAGGAATAAAATCGATTTTACTTGTATATAATGCTAATCTTGGTATTAGCTCTAAATCCTCATAAATATAATTTTCTAAGAATAACAAATTATTCTTTTTTAATAATTCTCTACGAATAATTTTATTCCAAACAGAAGTCTCATTAAGTATATATTTTTTATCTTTAGGATAATCATTAAAAAAATAATACGAACTATATTTTTCAACTTTATTTTCATATTCTTCATAAAAATTAAAACATACTATATCTAAACCATTTTTTATTGCATGATTATAAGCTATTTCGCAAGTATTATATTCCAAATAATCATCACTATCAACAAAAAATATATAATCTCCACTAGAATTGTTTATTCCGAAATTTCTACTCACAGCCTGTCCTGAATTTTCTCTAATAAAACTCTTACACATATCAGGATATTTTTCTACATATTCATCAATAATTTCTTGAGAATTATCTGTACTTCCATCATTTATTAACAATATTTCAATATCTTTAAACGTTTGATTTACTAATGAATCTATACATTTTTTTAAAAATTTTCCAGAATTATATATTGGAACAACAATACTAATTTTAGGCATATATACTCCTTTCAATTATAAACCAAATTTGATTTTTACTAACATTTTTCTTATTTTTCTTTTAAAAGTATCACTCATAACATATTGAATAGCTTTTCTATCTTTAACAGCTTTTTTATAATCTTTTCTAAAGCTTTCATCAACAGTTTCTATTTTAAAAATAATAGCATTAGCAATATATGACATATACATTTTCTTTGCATACTCATCTTTAAAATGCATTTTATTTACTTCTGCTACTAAAAAATCATATCCTTTTAAATAATCAAAAGCTGATTTTTTTGCTTTATCTAAAGAATCATTTCTAGTAATACTATTTTGTGTTTGCATATAATAATACCCATTAAAATCTGTAAAGACAGCTTTATCAGCCTTCACAATAACTAATGGAATTAATGCAAAATCCTCATGATATATTCCATTCATAAATTTCAAATTATTTTTTTCCCAAAATTCTAAACGATATGCATAACCACAAGCTGGTTCAAAACATAATTTGGCATTTACAAGAAATTTTATTGCATCTTCACCAGATAAAACATCACTTTTCCCTTTTTCAGTTGTTTTAAGTACTTGTCCATTCTCATCAACATCTACTAAATTATATCCAACTACATCAATACCATTATTTTTTTCAATTTCATCATTAATTTTTTCTAACAATTTAGTATCAATGTAATCATCAGAATCTATAAAAATTATATATTCTCCTTTTGCTCTATCTACACCATAATTCCTAGCATCACTCAATCCACCATTTTCTTTTATAAATCCATAAACCTTTTCAGGATAATTAGCAACATATTTATCTATAATTTTTTGAGAATTATCTTTAGTTCCATCATTTACAAGTAATAATTCAAAATCCTGATTTGTTTGATTCATTATACTTTCTATACATTTTGGTAAATATTTTTCAACATTATAAACAGGAACAATAATACTGAATCTCATCTCTACATACCTCTCATTTTTTCTAAAATTCTTTTAATAGCTTTTATAGGATGAGTTAAATAAAATTTACGCAATTCTGCTTTGTTTAATTTATCTCTAGCAACATCCTCATCAGAATATTTTAGTAAATATTTTTTTAATTTTTTCCTATATATTTCCTCTTTTTTCTTTTCTTCCAAAGTGTGCCAAGAACCTGAAAAATGATGTATTGCATATGTATTCTCTGTTAGATGTATCTCCCCTGTTGACCAATCTTTAGGACAAAAATAATCATATGGATATAAAGTAACTATTCCATTTTTTAATTCTTGATATGATGATTCTAATTTTAATCCATATTTTTCATGAGTTAAATTTGTTATTCTGACAACATTTGTCGTCAAATCCATATTTCCATTCTCATCTATAAAATTCAAATCAGTATATTCATCAAGTAAATCTCTAATCCACTCATTTCCTTTTTCAGAAGCCATCAAACCAGTAGGAATCATATTATTATTTTCAAAACTTGAAAAAGCCCTATGCTTTAAAAAAATATCAATTGGTTTTATTATTTCAACATCAGTATCCATATAAACTCCACCCTCATTAAACAAAGCATATAATCTAACATAATCTGTAACAAAAGCAAATTTTCTCGCATCATAAGCTTGTTTAACATATTCATTAGAATTAATGTCAAAATTATCTTCATTCCACTCTTTTATCACATAATCAGGACAATACTTTTTCCATGATTCTATACACTTTTTTGCAAGTTCAGGTTTTTCCCCTCGACCGAACCAACAATAATGTATTATTTTTGGAATTGCCATTTTATTCATTCACCTCTTTCTTATTTTTCTTTAGTTTATTCTTTAAAAATTCTATATTTTCAATTCGTTCTTCCTTATTAAATAAAATAAATACATTAATCACAAGTCCTAATATTCCTAAAATCACACAAGCTATACACATTTTTAACCATGAATTAATACCAAATACAAAATTAATAGCAAAAGCTATCACAACTAAAATAACTACTGAAAGAACATTCTTTAATATTGGTGGGTAAAATGTTGAAACTTTAAAATCTAAGCATTTTGCACCATATATAGGTAAAAATGTTAATAATCTAAGCACATTATAAAAAGCTCCAACAGCAACTATATAAATAATCTTAGCATCTTCATTATGTATAAAATTTAATCCTATAAAAACAGTTAATATACTGCAAACACTAAATGAAATTAGTGCAATTGATGAAATTTTTATTTTATTCTTTACAGTAAAAATATTATATAATGGCTCTAATGGTAATGCAAAAATCAAATTAAAACATGTAATAATTGTCAATAACTCCAATAAATCAGCATTTTGTGTTGGAACCCATAATTGATAAAATTCTTTACCAAATCCAACCAATATTGCTATTGGAATTGCAGAAAATAATCCCATTAATTTAATTGAAGATATTAATTGATTTTTCATTCCACCAACATCACCCTCTGCGTATGAAATTGTAAGTTGTGGAGCGAAAATTGAAGCTAAAGTTCCAAATAAAGAAAGAACAATATTTGAAACAGTTTTTGATAAGTTCATAACTCCCATTGCAACCGAATTTACAAAAATATTAGTTATTAGTAAATCCAATCCAGAAGATAGTATTGAACTAAGTTTTGAAACAGAATTCCAAATTCCTGATGAAACTAACTCTTTAACATATTTTATATCAAAATTATTTTTATCTATTTTTAATTGTGGTACAAGTTTTTTCTTATAAACTATATGGCTTATAAGATTGTTAATCCCAAGTGCCAACATTGCAATTCCAACATAAAAAGTAAATGGTTTGAAAAAAGTATAACAAACCACTAAAATTATGGCTTTAATCAAAATTCCTCTAATGTTAGAAATAGCTGTTTTATCTAATCTATTAGCAACAAATGTTGAAACTGAAAATATAGATGCAAATAAAGACACAATAAAATTAGCGAAAATTAATATCCATAATATTTTTATATCTATAACTAAACCTGCAGAAATATTTAATAATTTATCTAAAAAAACAATTACAAATGAAAATACAATAGTTAAAACAATTGCTAAAAATAGATTTGCAAAAAATACTGATGTGAAATATTTATTAGCCTCTTTCTCATTTTTTTGATGCAGTTTTATCGTAATAAATCTTCCTGCCATTGAATTTAACGCAACAGTAATAAGCTGAGCATACTCAATAAAATTATTAGCTAATCCAACAAAACCATTTGCCTCAACTCCTATATGATTTACTATATATGGTGTTAAAAAAAAGCTAATTCCTAAATTAACTGCATATGCTATCGTTTGTGCTATCAAATTTATATACATTTGTTTTTTCATATTCTATAACCTTCTTAATAAATTTATTTTAAGATAACTTTTTCTCCATTTCAAAAAAACTAATATAGCTATCTTATGTGTTTATAAATCATCTTCATCCCCTAGTTTTACAAATTGTATCTTATCATAATATAAATAATTTGTCTATAAAATATATAATCTAAAAAAACGAATTGCTTTTTTCATTATTTTGGCATATACTATCAGTGTAGAAAAAATATAATTATATTTTTCTCTCTTATCACTTAAATAAAAGTGAGGTAATTATTATGAAAAAATACAAATTAGCATTAGTAGGCGCTACTGGATTAGTTGGAAGAAAAGCACTTCAAGTATTAGAAGAATTCAATCTTCCTATCTCAGAGTATGCCTTTTTTTGTTCTTCAAAATCAGCTGGACAAAAAATCAATTTTATGGGAAAAGAATATATTGCAAAAGAATTAAAAGAAGATTCATTTGATGAAGGTTTTGATTTTGCTATATTCTCTGCTGGTGGAGATACATCAAAAAAGTTTTCTCCAATAGCTGCATCAAAAGGTTGTATTGTCGTAGATAACAGCAGTGCATTTAGAATGGATCCAAATGTTCCACTAATCGTTCCAGAAGTAAATATGGACTCAGCATTTAAAAACCAAGGAATAATAGCAAATCCAAATTGTTCAACAATTCAAGCTGTAATTCCATTAAAAGCTCTTGATGAGAAATATAAAATAAAAAGGGTTGTATATTCTACATATCAAGCAGTATCTGGTGGTGGAAAATCAGCAATTGAAGATTTTTACAATACACAAAAAGGATTAGAACCAAAAAAATGGCCACATCCAATATACAACAATTGTCTTCCACATATCGATGTATTCCTTGAAAATGGATATACAAAAGAAGAAATGAAAATGATAAATGAAACAAGAAAAATTTTAAATAAACCTGATTTAAGAGTAACAGCAACTACAGTTAGAGTTCCTGTGTTAAATTCACATAGTGAATCTATAAATGTAGAATTTGAAAAAGATTTTGATATAAAAGATATTTACACAACTTTAGAAAATTATCCAGGAATAGTTGTCCAAGATAACCCAGCAACAAATACATATCCACTTGCAGCAAAAGCCAGCGAACATAATGAAGTATTTGTTGGTAGAATTCGCCGTGATGAATCAGTTACATCTGGATTAAACTTATGGGTTGTAGCAGACAATATTCGTAAAGGTGCAGCAACAAATGCAATTCAAATTGTAGAAAAATTAATTGAACATAATAATATATAATTTCAATATGAAGAATCAAATTTAAACAATGTAATTTGATTCTTCAAAATTTTTATTTTTTCTATTGATTTTTTTTTTAACGTACTGTATAATAAAAAAAGTCTTAGGGGTATAGTGTCAATGGTAGCACATCGGTCTCCAAAACCGCCTGTGAGGGTTCGAATCCTTCTACCCCTGCCACAAAGAACAACTAAAAACTAGTTGTTCTTTTTTTATGTAATATGTAAAAACAAAAGCAAACATTAATAATATTTGCACTTGTTTTAACTTTATAATTTTGCGTCTTTGTTCGCGCGCGAAATTTGCAAAATAAATTTCCTTTTATATAACAAAAACGGACTTTAAAACATTTTGGTAATACAAATATTTTAAACAGTCCGTTTTTTATTATTTTCTTTTATCTTTTATAAAACCAATTCAAATCAACATTACCATTTATTCCTGGAACACTTCCTGTACTTGTATACTGCCAGAAATCATATTTTCCAGTATAATTCGTCTGATTTGTTGTATAATGAGCAAGCCAAATAGCAAATTTCTCTATCAAAGGAATATTAAAATAGTTATAAAAGAAATCTCTACTTGCATATACTCCACCTTGATGTCCTGCACTTGCCATTCTCTGGCAAAATGTAACAGCAGCATTTGTAATTGTATCAACACTAGCTTTTCCATTAGCCACAGCATTTTTTATAATTTTATCTTCAACATCTAAGAAAATAGGTAATTCAAACTTTTTATTTTTTATTAATGATAAACATACATCAGCTTCTGCATTTGCTTCATCACCATTAAAAGCATATGAATAAAAATATCCACCAACTGCAATACCTAATCTTTTACATGCTTGATAATTTTTCTCAAAGAATTGATCAAAAACAACTCTCTTACTATTGCTCCAGTATTCACCGATTTTCAATATTGCAAATGTAACTCCACTTTTCTTTACAGCATTCCAATCAATTTCTCCTTGATAATGTGAAACATCAATTCCATATGACTTTGCAAGATATTCTATATTAAAAGTAACAATTCTTGATTGAATTAAAACTTTACCATCAGCACTAACATTTTCAATTTTTATTATATGATTCCCTATTCCTAAACCATATTTAGTTAAGTCATATGTAAATCCGGGTAAAGTTGTTTTATATGATGTACCATATTTATCTTTATATTTATCAAGTATATCTTGTCTGCTTCCCCTTGTTGCTTCTCCAACATATTTTCCGTCAACATAAACTAACACTTTATCATTAACTTCTGATGTTAAAATCCAACCAGAAATAATTAATGAATCTGAAACATATTTATTAGATTGAAGTGGTTGTTCAACTTCCATTTTTCCAAAATATCCTGGTCTACTAATAATTCCACTAAATCTACTATTTACTATATTATAAATAATTCCATCAGTATCTTCATATTCTGCATTATATGTATATGTTATTATACCATTTTCAAAATACCATCTTCCGTTTTCATTTTCAGCAGGTCCTGTATAATTATAATCTACTCTCCCTTTTATTATCATTCTATAACAATTATTGACAACATACATTCCAGTTGCACTTTCAGGAACTACCAAATGTACATAGCTTCCTTCTATTATATATGCTTTATTATCTTTAAAAGTTGTACCACTATATTTATATGTCAATTCACCATTTTCTAAAAACCACATTCCATTTGTATTCTCAACTAATCCAGTATATGTATAGTCTACTACTCCATTTACAACTCGTCTCCATTTATTATTTACTACCATTAATCCAGATGTGTTTTTAGTAACTGTTAAGTATACGCGACTTCCTTCTATTATATATGCTGTATTATCTTTGAAATAAGTACCTCTATAATTAAATGTTAATTCACCTTTTTCGAAATACCACATTTCATTTGCTTTCTGTCCTATACCTGTATAATTATAGTCTACTTTGCCATTTATAACCATTCTCCATTTATTTTCTACAAAACAAACTCCTGTAGTATTTTTAACTTCACTATTTTTTATAATATATGTTCCTGTTTCATCTTTATAAATTCCATTATACTTAAATGTCAATTCACCATTTTCAAAATACCATGTTCCATTTGCATTTTTTCCTAAACCAGTATATTCATAATTTACTCGCCCTTTTACAATCATTCTCCACTTATTATTTACAAAATATACACCAGTTGCATTTTCAGCAACTATTAATCTTACATAACTTCCTTCTATTATGTATGCTTTACCATTCTTAAAAGTTGTACCATTATATTTGTATGTTAATTCACCTTTTTCTAAAAACCAAGTTCCATTTGCATTTTCTGCTAGTCCAGTATAATTATAATCGACCTTTCCTTTTGTAACCATTCTCCATTTATTTTCTACAACCATTAGTCC
Organism: uncultured Clostridia bacterium; assembly: GCA_934149115.1. Taxonomy (GTDB): domain Bacteria; phylum Bacillota; class Clostridia; order TANB77; family CAG-508; genus UMGS1994. The sequence goes on along the minus strand of CAKPDW010000004.1, from coordinate 31,576 downwards.
AGTATCATCTATAACTCTACTATTCTTTATCAAATAACTACCTGTAGAATCAGTATATTTTCCATTATATTTATATGTTATAACACCTTTTTCCATATACCAAGTTCCACTTGAATTTTTTCCTAGTCCTGTATAATCATAAACTACTTTTCCTTTTACAACCATTCTCCAATGATTATTTATTACTGCTAATCCTGTTGTATCTTTTTTGAATACACCAACAACATAACTATTTTCTATTATATACGCTGTATTATTATCATAATAAGTTCCAGTATATTTATATGTTAGATTTCCTTTTTCAAAATACCACATTCCATTTGCATTTTTTCCTACACCTGTATAATCATAAACTACTTTTCCTTTTACAATCATTCTCCAGTTGCCATTTACAACATAAATTCCTGTTGTATTTTCAGGAACAATCAATCTTACATAACTTCCTTCTATTATATATGCCTTACCGTTTTTTAAAGCTGTTCCCCTATATTTATATGTCAATACACCGTTTTCTAAATACCATGTTCCATTCGCATTTTCTGCTAATCCAGTGTAATTATACTCTACTTTTCCTTTTACAACCATTCTCCATTGATTATCTACAACAAGCAAACCAGTATCATCTATAACTCTACTATTTCTTATTAAATAAGTACCTGTAGAATCAGTATGCTTTCCATTGTATTTATATGTTATAGCACCTTTTTCCATATACCAAGTTCCGTTTGCATTTTTTCCTAGTCCTGTATAATCATAAACTACTTTTCCTTTTACAACCATTCTCCATTGATTATTTATTACTGCTAATTCTGTTGCATCTTTTTTTAATACACCAACCACATAACTTTTTTCTATTATATATGCTGTATCATTATCATAATAAGTTCCAGTATATTTATATGTTAGATTTCCTTTTTCAAAATACCACATTCCATTTGCATTTTTTCCTACACCTGTATAATCATAAACTACTTTTCCTTTTACAATCATTCTCCAGTTGCCATTTACAACATAAATTCCTGTTGTATTTTCAGGAACAATCAATCTTACATAACTTCCTTCTATTATATATGCCTTACCGTTTTTTAAAGCTGTTCCCCTATATTTATATGTCAATACACCGTTTTCTAAATACCATGTTCCATTCGCATTTTCTGCTAATCCAGTGTAATTATACTCTACTTTTCCTTTTACAACCATTCTCCATTGATTATCTACAACAAGCAAACCAGTATCATCTATAACTCTACTATTTCTTATTAAATAAGTACCTGTAGAATCAGTATGCTTTCCATTGTATTTATATGTTATAGCACCTTTTTCCATATACCAAGTTCCATTTGAATTCTTTCCCAACCCAGTATAATCATAAACAATTTTACCATTAACAACCATACGCCAAACACCATCAATAACATACAAACCATCTCGCATTCCAGCTGTTGATATTGCCTTTGTTTTTATTGACTGATTTGTTTGAGTACTTTTTGGTGCTTCTTGTACAACTGGTGCACTTTTTACCTTATTATTAACCTCTACTTTCTTTTCTTCAGTTTTAACCGCTTCATTTGTTACATTAGTCTCTTTTTTATTTTCATTCTCTTTAGTATTTTCTTCTTTAGCATTTGTTTCATTTTGAATTTTATTTTCTGGCTTAATATTTTCTGTATCATCATTAACATCTACAGCGTTTTCAGATGATTTTACTTCATTTGAAACAACAGCATTTTCAGTTGTCCCAAAGCAAAACGAAAATTCAGAAATTAAAATAAAAATGACTAACAAACTACATAAAATTTTCTTCATAATACCTCTCCTTCTCATTACATTTTTCATTATACTAAATGCTTTTTTAAAAATCAACCAAAAAACGTTTTTTCAAAAAACTTCCATTTTTCTGTTGACATTTTATGCCAAATACTTTATACTAAACTTCATAAATTTATTCAAAGAAAGGACAACTAATGTATAATTCATTTCTAAAAACTTTTTTATTTCTTACACTTTTTCTTATATTTATTTCAATATTCATAATCAAATATCCAACTGAAAATACCAATCCAACACCAGACATACTCTCAGATCAATTTCTTTGGCCACTCCCAGGGAATCATAATATAACCTCCAGATTTGGAAAAAGAACTTCACCAACTTCAGGTGCATCTTCGTCACACTCAGGAATTGATATTGCAGCACCAGAAGGAACACCAATTTATGTATGTTTCCCTGGAAAGATAATATTCACACGGATTCAAAGGTGCAGGTGGATATTCAATTACAGTTCAAAGTGGAAACACCACAGCATCATACTGTCATATATCACCTAATTTTATTTATTCAGTAGGACAATCAATATCAAATAACAGTATTATTGCATATGTTGGTCCAAAAAACGTTTATAATGTTATTGGAAATCCATATAAAGACTCAAAACGGAAATCCAACAAATGGAGCAACAACAGGATGCCATTTGCATTTGACAATAAAAAAAGACGGCAAAGCCGTCAATCCATTAACTTATTTTAATATAAACTAATTATCATCATTCAAATCATCCGAATCATCATCCCACTCAATATCAAAAATCTCTCCACATTCTGGGCAAACAATTTCATCAATTTCATCATCATAATCTGTTTGAAATTCAAAACCACAATAAGGACAAGTGATAAAAAAATCATAATCTTCCATTTCAATCATTTTTTCAAAATATTTTAATTTTTCTTCTAAAATAGAAACTCTAAGCTCATTTTCAGCATTTTTTGTTTCAATAGCTCTTATTTTCTCATCATATTTATCCAATATATGTGTACAATCATCTACCACTATAGAGACAATATCATTAAGCTGTTCCTTGGCGTATTCTAACTCTTTTTCATCTTTAATAGTTTTTTCTAAAGTTTCAATCATCTTTTGATATTGTTCTTCTAAATTTGACACTAATTCAAATCTCCTTCTGACTAAATTCTTTCCATGTACTCACCAGTTCTAGTATCAATTCTAATAACATCACCAATATTAACAAATAAAGGTACTGATATTTCATATCCATTTTCAAGTGTAGCTGGTTTTCCAGAAGTTGTTGTTGTGTTTCCACTAAATCCTGGTTCAGTATATGTAACCTCTAATTCAACAAACATAGGTGGTTCAACTGCAAATACTTTTCCTTTGAAAGAAAGTATTTTACAATTCATATTTTCTTTAATGAATTTTAAAGCATCTCCTAGTTGTTCTTTATTAAGAGGCATTTGCTCATATGTTTCATTATCCATAAAATAATATAAATCATCATCATTATATAGATATTGCATATCTCTTTTCTCAATCTCTGCCCCTTGTAATTTTTCTGATGGATTAAAAGTTTTTTCTAAAACAGAACCACTAATTACATTTTTTAATTTTGTTCTTACAAAAGCTGCTCCTTTTCCTGGTTTTACATGTTGAAATTCAACAACTTTATATACAGAACCATCCATTTCAAATGTTGTTCCATTTCTTAAATCTCCTGCCATATATACATCTGCCATTGCTATTCCTCCCTTATTTATAATTAATTTTATTTTTCGTTTATTGCAACATACCTTATAATGATACTATATTTTATGCATAAAATCAAGTGTTTGCAACATTTTCTATAATTTATCCTTTATAAATATATAATTAAATTTCAGCAAAATATTATTTTAACATCTTTAAAAGTAACTAATCAAGCATTTATTAATACAAATACTCTATTCATACTGTTCTATGAATCCTACAACTTTTAACATTTAATAATTGTAGGCTCTTTTGATGAACAAGTCAATTTTCGCGAACCCATTTTAGTAACAAGTAATGTATCTTCAATTCTAATTCCAAACTGGCCTGGTTTATATACCCCTGGTTCAATTGTAACCACCATATTTTCCTTAACTGGCTGATCATAAACAATTCCCATAAAAGGTTCTTCATGAATATCCAAGCCAACTCCATGTCCTAAAGAATGTAATGGAACATATCCATTTTGTTTCAAATCATTATTAGAATTTTGTGCTATTGTTTTTAAATTTCTTCCATCACGAAGTTCTTTTTCGCTCATTTCATTATTTTTCAAACAAATTTCATATGGTTCTTTAAATTCATCTTCCATATAATTAACAAAAATCATTCTAGTCATATCTGAACAATAACCTTTATACTTGCATCCCATATCAATTAAGATAATATCTCCATCTTTTATCTTCCTTGTTCCTGGTACTGCATGTGGCATTGATGAATTATGTCCAGATGCAACAATTGGAGCAAAAGAAACATCATCAGCACCATTCGTTTTATAAAATCTTTCAATCTCAAATGCAATTTCTTTTTCTGTCATTCCAATTTTTATAAAAGATTTTAAATATTCAAAACACTTGTCAGTTATTTCACATGCTTTTTCAATATATTTTATTTCTCTCTCATCTTTTATAACTCTTTGGCTTTCAATAATATTCTCAGTTTCCATTAAATTAACTCTATATCTTTGAAGTAAATCTTTATATTCAGCATATGTTACAAAATTTTCTTCAAATCCAACATTTTCACAAAACATAAAAAATGAAGAATAATCATCTCTCGTTAAATTTTTCTTATCATTAACTAATATTTCATCCTCAATTGTTAATATAGTATTAACAGCTTCAACATATCTACTATCAGTTATAAAAAAATTCTCTTTTAAAGTTATTAAAAGCACACCTTCGGCTTCAATTCCAGTTAAATAATTAATATTTACTGGATTTGAAACAATCATTCCCTGCAAATTTTGTGTTCTCAACCTATCTCTAAGCCATTTAATTTTAATATTCATAGGCGTTCCTCCCTATCCATATACTTTCTATTTATTCATCATACTTATAAGCCATTTTCCTGAAAACAAAGCCCATAACCATCCAAATAATGCTTCATCTGGAATTATCATTGCTAATATAGCTGAAATAACTATAAATGGTCCAAAAGGAATGTATTCATCTGATCTTTTAACTTTAAAAATCAACAATAATAAACTAATTACAGCTCCAATCAAAAAAGATAAAATTGAAATAGCCACAATATCTTTTAATCCAAAAAACAATCCAATAGCTCCCATTAGTTTAACATCACCCATTCCCATAGCTTCTCTACCAGCTATAAGGCCACCAATCAAAGTAATTAATAAAAATATTCCTGCACCTGCAAACATTCCTTCAAATCTATTTAAAGCTAATGATGTTCCAGTTGGACTCATTATTCCCTCAAAAAATGTAACTAATAATCCAACTTCAAAAATAGTTAAAACTAAACGATTAGGTATTATTTGTTTTTTCATATCAATTATAAAAGCAGAAACTAATAAAGGTAGTAAAATAAAATAACTAACAAGTTTAACATTTGCATACCAATTTAGTTCATCAATACCACATATATATAAAATACCTGCATATAAAATAAACATTACCATCATTAACCCATAATAAGGAGTATAATCTTTTTTAAACTTTTTCAATGAACCATCTTCAATTATTCTTTCATGGTTCATTAATCTTTCATTAACTAAACCAACAATTTGTCCTACAACACAACCGATTAAGCCAATACCTAAATAAACTAATATATGTATATCATTAAAGTACATTTTATTTTTTACCTTTCTGTTTCAAATATTTCTTTATAATAGCATTCTCTATAGGTCTTTTAATTTTTGTTATAAATATATCTTTTTTTCCTACTTGCTTTACTAAAATTGAAAACATATTCATTCTTTTTGCACCAATCACATCAGTAAAAATTTGATCACCAACAACAGCAACCTGTTCTGACCTCAAATCCAATTTTTCTAAAGCCTTTTTAAATCCTGATTTTAATGGCTTTTTAGCAAACATTATATAATCTATATTTAATTTTTTTGCAACTTCTTCAACCTTGCTTTTTTTATTACTATTAGATAAGATTATACATTTTATACCTTCATTCTTAAGCTCCTCACACCACTTCTCAGCACCATCTACTAAATTTCTATAATAATCAATAAGTGTATTATCTACATCTAATATTAAACCACTTATTTTATTCTTTTTTAATAATGTAGCATTTATACTCTTAACATTCTCTAAATATAAACTGGGATAAATATCCATCTCAAACCTCTCTTTTAATATTTATTATCATAATAATATTACCAATTTGCAAACAATTTGTCAATTAAACATATACCGTAACATTCCATTAATCCTTTTTTAATTTAAAAAAATCATAAAAGCAAATGGAAAAAAAGCAGACAAACTATTAATTTGTCTACCAGCAATATTAACACCCCATCAATTTTTCAACCTTATATTCTTTCTCAAGTTTTTCATTAAAATATATTCGAGAGATCAACTCAAATTCTCTTAATGCATTATCACTAATCTTAAAAGAAAATAATTTTTTTGAATCAGCTTTTAAACTATATATCAAAGCATATTTACTTCCCTCAGACAATTTAATTGCACTTTTATCTTGTCTACTACATACATCACACTTAAAACCATCATCCTTAATGCTAAACTCAACAAGGTCATCCTTCTGTCCACAACCCACACATTCTTCAACATTAGGGCCATACCCCAACAATTTCAACAACCTCATTCTAAAAACTGACATTATAAAATCCAAATCTTTATCACTCTCTGAAATCATATATAAAGTATTCAAAAATAATTTCAAAATATAATAATTATTTTGATTTTCAGTAGTAACATCAGTTATAATTTTAACAATTGTCGCCGTATAATTAAGCTTATCCAAATCAACTCTAATCTGATAAAAAATTTCTATAGGGTCACAACTCTGTATAGTATACATATCATTACTTCTTCTTAACACATATTCTCCGAAGCACAACAATTGCGACCCAGCAAGCAACATACTCTTAGGCCTCTTTGCACCCTTTGCAACACACGTAATTTTTCCAACATTCGGAGTCAACAAAGTTAATATTTTATCAGAATCCCCTAAACTATTTTCAGCAATCACTATTCCAGTCGTTTTAAGTGTTTTCATTCCAAGCATCCTTTCGTAAGGAATCATTTTCTTGAACATTTTTATAAATTAAATAATCTTCTATTTTCCCAGTTTGCATAAACTGTTGCCATTTCTCTCTTTCATCATTCATAATATCATCCCTTTCTAATAATATTATGAGCTCTTTTGTTATTTTGCATACTTGAATTTTTTTAAGATTTGAGTATTTTCATCCCACTTTGAATCAACTTTAACCCATAATTTCAAATTGATTTTACTTCCAAAAATTCTTTCTAAATCGTATCTCGCACATTTTCCAATTCTCTTTAACATTAGCCCATCTTTACCTATTATTATTCCTTTATGTGATTCTCTTTTGCAATAAATTGTTGCCTCTATATCATATATATCCTCTTTTTTAGTAGTCTTTCTATACTTAAACTTAGTAACTTCAACATATATTCCATGAGGCACCTCCTCATTTAAAAACCTTAAAGCCTTTTCCCTAATCTTCTCCTCTGCAATCTGCCTTGAAGACTGATCAGTATACTCATCATCCTCATAATACTTAGGTCCTGGCTTCAACAATTTTTCAATTTCATCTAAAACAATATTTGCATATTTTTCTTTTTTAGCTTCTACTGGTATTATACTAGAAAAATCATATTCTGTGCTATACTTTTTTATTAATTCCAATAATTTTTCTTTTTCAATTAAATCAATCTTATTAATTATCAGTATAACCTTTTTATTCATTTCTCTCAATTTTTCTAATATAAAAGTATCACCCTTACCAATATCTTTACTAGTAGCCTCAACCATAAATAAAATAACATCAACATCCTTCAAAGAAGAAAAAGCTGTATCAACCATAGTTTCGCTCAACTTACTTTTAGGCTTATGAATACCTGGCGTATCAATAAATATAATCTGAGAATTCTCCCTATTTGCAATCGCACGAATCGCCAATCTAGTTGTCTGAGGCTTATTTGCAGTAATAGATACTTCTTCATTTATCAAACTATTTAACAAAGTAGATTTTCCAACATTCGTCCTACCAATTAAAGACACAAACCCTGACTTAAACTCTGACATCTCTCTTTCCTTTCTGTTTATTAAACTTGCATAACCATTTTATCATATCAATTTTATTTTCACAACATTTTCATGTATGCATTTAATTTTTTATCAGTATTTATTTTTTATTTAGCACACTGTGCCCCTCTACATAATTTATGTTATTTGAATATCTTAGTTGTCAAAAAGAACGTCACCATGGCACAATCTAACTGCAAAAAAGGAAAAATTAATATAAAATTTTTCCTTACACATTTAATTTCTTATCAATATTTATTTTTTATGGAGCACACTGTGCTCCTCTACATAATTTCTATTGCTTGAATATCTTACTTGTCAAAAAGAACGTCACTAATGACACAACCTAACTGCAAAAAAGGAAAAATTAATATAAAATTTTTTAAATATCGCGCAGGGACCAGACGAGCAAAGCGAGTCCGATTGAAGCAATCCACACATTCAAAAATACAAATTGAAATTTTGTATTTTTGAATATAAGAGATTGCGACAGCAAGATTTTAAAAAATTTTCATATAATTTTTCCGTACACATTATTTTAAAAGAAATATAAGCACCTCTATTTGATGACTATATCTGCATTAATTGGACAAATCTCGATAAAAGTATTTCCATCATTAACATTAATCACATTACCCTGAGCATCCTTATAAACAGTCTGACTACTTCTAGAATCCTTAGTACAAGTAATCGGAATCGCCATTCCATTAGTAATATAATACCCATTTTTAGTTCCAATATTCTTTAAGCCCTGTCTATCCTTACCACTACCATCAGCCAACTGATAATTCTCTGCTTTAGTAATAATAATATTTTTAGTAGTAATATTAGTTTCAGTAACAGCATCAGTCTGTAACTTCTTTCTAGCATACCTAACATAAGTTTGAGTAGTCTCATCATACTTAAAATTAACAGTCTGCAAAGTTGAAAAAGGAATAGTAACATCTACTGCTGATACAGCACCAGCATTATTATCTAAAGTAACTGTATCAGTAACATAATTCAACACACTCTTTTGAGTAGAAGTAGTCTTATACCCCAACTCCTGAGCCTTTTTTCTAATAGTAGACAAATTACAAATTGAATTATGAGGAGCCTTATATTTTCCAGAAATTCTCCAGAATACATCTCCTTCTTTCCAAGCCTTACCAGTATCATATGTAAGTCCATTAATATTATTTATACCTAATTTTGAAATATCTGATTGAGCCTGTGGGCTCCAACCTATATGAGCATATATCGCATCATTTTCTAAAGCATAATCCAAAAAATAATGTCTAGAACTTCTCATTGGGCCAACCTTATCAGCATCTACGCCCTTAAAAAGAGCCATCAATCTAGTTTCTCCACCTTCAACAATTATTTCATACACAATATAAGCTTTATTAATTGAAAACTGTGGCCATGCATCACTATGGTTATCAATCATACATGCAATTGGTCTATCATCCCCAGAAAATACTTTCACAGTTTTTTCTGGTTCTTTAGTCTGAACTTCTGGTGTCACAGTAGCCTCACCAAGTTCATTTGTATTCACCTCAACAGTTTTTTCAGCATTCATATATTTCCAACCCACAAAAACGCCAACTGAAATAACTATAATAAAAAGCAATATAAAAGCAAATGCTATTCCTTTTTTTCCTTTTTTCTTATTTTCATCACTATGTTTTCCCATAAAACTATCTTCCCCTCATACTTACTTATTTTAGTCGCGCGTTATATTAAGTTTATTCAATATATTTTCTTCTTTAGCTCTCATTTCCTCTCTGTCACTTCTTTCAATATGATCATATCCCATTAAATGATAGAATCCATGAACCACCATATAAGATAATTCTCTTTCAAATGAATGTCCATACTCTTTTGCTTGTTCTTCAACCTTTTCAATAGAAATAACAATATCACCTAAAGCTTCTTCAACTTCACCAGTTATTTCAGGTATTTCATCTTTTTCAAACATTGGAAATGATAGCACATCAGTTGCTTTATTAACTTTTCTATAAGTATTATTCATTTCTTGGATATTTCTAGGATTTGTCAATATTACACTTAAATACAAGTTCTTTTTTAACAAATCCTCCTCCTCAAAACATTTTCTTACTACTCTTTCTATTATTTCACAATACTCTGCTTTTTCATCAATTTCTAAAAAATCTATTTGTACTATATTCTCCATTACCATACCCTTCTATCTATTCCTTGTATATTTTGAATATGTTTTGCATTCATTTCTAAGGTTTTTCATAACTCCATACTCAGTTAATTTATCCTTATAAAAAGAAACTATTTTTTTATTTTCATCATCGTTTTCTATAGTTTGCAATTCCCTTTTTAATAACAAAATTTCTTTTTCTCTATTTGTAGTTGCCTTTTCATATTCCTCATAGAATTTCTTATATTTTTCCTTTTCACTCATTTTTTCCCAATATACTTTTCCAGATAAAAGTTCCACATCATAAGTTTGAAGTATATCTAATAATATTGCATACGCTTCAGCTTTTGATCTCTTATCTTGCGTCATAATAATAATTTTTCTAATATCTTTTAACAATTTATTATAACATTGCTCAGTAGCTACTAATGGCAAACTATGAGTAAATATTTGCCTACTAATTGCAAGTAATAACATATTTTTTTCAACATAATCTTTGGCGTCTAAGGTACCAATATCAAATTGGTCTAATCTATGCATCTCACTACCAACTTTTCCCTCAAGTTTTTCATTTCTATCATCTTGCAATTTTAAATATAAAATTTTCTCAACGTACTCAGATAATAAATTAAATATTTTATTATATACTTCATCATAACCATTATTTTTTCTTGATGTTTCTGCCAATTTTACTGAATAATTTTTTAAGATTCCCTTATAAAAACTATCCATTTGTTTAATATAAAAAGTTTTATATCTCTCTAAAAGCTTTGCCTTTGAATTTAATTTCAAAGATTCATAATCCAATTCTATTAAATATTTTTGTTTTTGATATTTGTATTCTACATATTCATTTTCTTTTAAGACTGTTACTTTATAATAATTTCCCATTGCTTCTTTCTCAAATTCAGAAGCAGTATTAGTTTTAACTTTTTTATAAATTGTATCCATTATATATTTATCTATTGCCTCTAAATATAATGAATATGCTTCCTGATATTTTGAAGTTAATACTTTTTTCTTTTCTTCATCCACAACTCTTGAATTATTCATAGCTTCATAAGCTTTCAACAAGTTATTTCTTTTTAAATTTATAACAATTCCATTTATACCTATTTTTGTAGGAATTATAATTTTTGATAAGGTTTTACTTAATTTTCCAAAAAAGGTTTTATTTGAATCAACTACTTTTAAACTTCTCTCCTCCAACAATTTGCTCCTTTCATGAAACCAATTTTTGCTCTACCCCTATGCTCTCAATTACTTCATATATTAACTTAATTTTTAATCCACTCTCTGTAGGTTCTATATTAACGTTCCTATTAACAATCTGCTTTCCTTCAATATCGCCTTTCATTTGTTCTTCTAGTTCATTTACAATTTTTTCTTGTAATGTATCTTGTGTATATTCTTTTTTATTAAATCTATATTCATAATTTGTTACTTTTTTGAATTCAATTGGTAAATAAAAATTGTTTGATATTTTAATTTTATTTTTCGTTTCTATTGTATCATATTTTTCAAATTTGGAAAGCCTTTTATAAAAATTTATTGTTTTTTTATTTAAAATAATTCCATATTTATTTTCCGTATTCTGAGTTTCTCTTTTTTCTTGTTGTATATAGTTTTCTTCTTTTTCGGAAATATACCAAACTTTTGCCTCAACTTCACCACTAGCATGCATATATCTAACACCAGTATATTTTCCTTCCATCCATCCTCCTATTAATTTCTCACCATTTTCAACAACATCTCCTACCTGTTTTAAAGCAGTACCATTTGTTACGCTTATCTTTGTTATAATTCCCTCCTTTTTCGCAATCACATCACAATACTCAGATTCATCTAATATTTCAGGTTTTTTAACTGTTTCAACTATGCTTACTCTGACATTTGTTCCCTCTATTTTTATTCCTATCCATGAGATTCTATCATCTTTCAATCTCATTTTTTCTATAACTTTATTAGTATCAATCTTATATTTAAAAACCCCTTGTCTTATACCATTATCATTTAATTCATTTATAATCTCATCAGATGAAATATTAACATTTCCAACGACTTCAATATTCCATATAAAATTTGATAATCCAATAATAATTGCAATTAAACTAAAAAATAAAAATACAAAAACTTTTCTGTTTTTATATTTTTTTATAAAAAAAGGCACACCTCTTTTTCTTTTAATTTTTATCTTACACTGTGTTTTTTTAGATATTTTTCTTATTTTTTTAAAATTCTCTAAATCTATATTTGTAATTACACTAGTACTATTCTTTCGCCTTGTTCCCCATAATTTTATTCCTTCTTTAGCACAAATATTAAAAAATCTTTCTATATAAAAACCTTCTATTTCTACCTGAATATAACCTTTTATAAAATTATTTTTTATTTTTGGAAACACACAATCACCTACGTTCAAAGTCTAAATTTTCGATCTTTCCCGTAATACTTACGGACTCATCTGTAATTTGATTTAATTTTAATTCAAAACCATTTATATTTATATTACCAATATGTGTACATATTCTAATAAAAAAATCTTCATATTCCAAAATTCCTTTATAATTTTCTATTAAAACCTCATCAAATCCTAACATTGTAACTTTTGGAATATCAGTTCCAACCTCTCTTGGTAAATCAAGTATTTCATTAACTTTATTCAAATTCATATTTTTCCTTTCTGATGTGTAACTACAAATATCACATCACTTTATCTATCTTTCTATGTTTATATATATTCATATAAGGAAAAAATATGACAAAAAAGGGTGTATGCGCACCCTTTTAATCCTATATTATTAAATATAAATTATCTCTCAAATTCATCTAATTTTTTAAATTCATATCCATCTGCCTTAATTTTTTGAATACATTCGCCGAAGGATATTCATGTTATCCTTAGACGTACCATGTAATAGCATAATTTCACCAGGATGAGTATTATTTAATATTTTTTCTTTTCCATACTCCTCTCTCCCCTGTTTTTCCTCAATCCAGTCATCATACGCAAAAGACCACATTACCGTCTGATAATTCATTTCATTACATACTTCTAAAGTTCTCTCACAATACTCTCCTTTTGGTGGTCTCACATACTTCATTTCATAACCAAATTTTTCATAAATAGCCGTATGCAAATTCATAACTTCTTTTTTTACCTCATCATTTGAAATTTCTGGCATACTCTTATGATTAACAGTATGATTTCCAACATCATGACCTTCCTCAATCATCCTTTTAACCAAATCAGGTTGTGTATTCAAATAATGGGCTGTTATAAAAAAACAAGCTTTAACATCATTTTCTTTTAATGTATCTAACATACTTTCTGTATAACCAGCCTCATATCCCAAATCAAAAGTCAAATAAATATATTTTTTATTCTTTCCCCCCATAGCCATCCCATTATATTTATCAATTAGTTCTTTATTTTCCTTTCCAAGATCAGGTTGTTCATGATTATCATTTCTTTTAATTCCCCAGCAAATTTTTTTATTAATATCATTAGCTTTTGCCTCATTGTTTCCCCCTATAATACAAATAGCAGAAATTAAAAGAACTGCAGTAATAATAAAAAAAATCTTCTTATTCATATTCTCCCTCCATATCTTTTAATAAATACTATTTAATATTTTTAATTTTAGAATAATTTTATTCTAAAACTACATAATACATATATATCAAACAAACATCTAGAATTTTTGTTTTTTCACTTGACATTTACATAAAATTAGTTTATATTTAAAAGTGCACTGTAAAATAATGGTAACCATTTTAGGAGGGAATCTTTATGATACATTGCATTTTTTCAGAAAATGTTTTTCTCACACAAATCATTTCAATATGTATTGCATTTGTGGAACTTTTACTTACAAGGTATTTCTTTGTAAAGTTTTTTAAGGTAAACTTTTCAAAAAAGAAAACCATAATATTTTTATGTGCATGTTTTCCATTAGAAATTTTAAATATCTTTTTAGCACCTTTACCGCGATTTCCATTTATCAATATCGGAATAGTATTTATCTTTCTATTTTTATTATTTATAAATTACTTTAATCATATTCCTTTTTTGATAATAATACCGCTAACAATGTTTCAGATTTTAAAATCACTTTTTATATTTATTATAGCTTTTATTTTTAAAGCTAATCCAATGTGGCTATGCAGAGTTCCATTTATAAGATTATGCATACTTATACCAGCATACATATCCATGTTTCTCTTAATGTGCCTATTTAAAAGATTAAAATTATCAAATAAATTTTATGATATTTTAGATTTTTCAAGTAAATTTATAATTAACCTATTTTCTTTTACTTGCTTAGCATCAGTTTTACTAACAAGCCACTTTTTATTTTGGAATTTTTCAAATATAATATTTATTTTTATTATATTAAATATACTTTTAATTAGTATTATAACAATTCTTTCAATAAAAGTTATAAAACTACAAAATGTAGAAACAACTCTAGACTGTGAAAAAAAGTCTTATACTTCTTTGTCAAATTCATATGATGGAATTCGTTCATTTAAACATGACTTTTTCAATATTATGCAATCAATTGGTGGTTATCTCCTAACCGATGACTTAGAAGGATTAAAAAAATATTATTCTAATGTATTTAAAGAATGTGAAGAAATTAAACAATTATCAATTTTTAATAAAGATGTTTTAAACAGTCCTCCCGTGTTATCTTTAATTTCTGAGAAATACAAAAAAGCAAAAGATTTAGGTATTGATTTTAGTATTGAAGTTTTTGTTGATTTAAACAAATTGAATATGAACATTTATGAATTCACAAGAATTCTAGGAATATTCTTAGACAACAGTATTGAAGCTGCTTGCAATTGTTCAAAAAAATTCATAAACATAGTGATTTCTAAAGATGCCAGACATCACTTTGATTTTGTAACAATCGAAAACTCATATCAATCATCAACATTAAGCGATACAAATAGAATATTCGAAAAAAACTTTTCTACAAAACCTAAAAATTCTGGATTAGGCTTATGGAAAGTTAAAAATATTCTTAAAAAATATGACCACATATCACTCAATACCTCAGCTCAGAACAATCTATTTAGGCATCAATTAAAAATTTATTATTAAATTTTATGACCGGAAAAAGAGAAGTATATCTTGTAATAAAAATACTTCTCTTTCTTTATATTATACAAAACTTCTCTGAACTTTCCATAATATAAAAATAACAATTGCTGTGCAATTGTTATTTTTATCAGCTTTTATTATATTCTTATTTTTCAAGAATAATCCAACTACCTATAGGCTCTGGATAATCAGTAAATTCTAATCTTTCTTTTGTTGTAGGATGATTAAAACATAACTTATAAGCCCATAAGCATAACTGTTTTCCTCTCCCACGTTTTCCATATTTTTGGTCCCCATACAAACTATGATTTCTACTTGCAAATTGAACTCTAATTTGATGATGTCTACCTGTATATAACTTCACTTTCACAAGAGACAAATCAATATCATCCACATATTTTAAAACTTCATATTCAAGTTTAGCAAATTTAGCCTTCTTATTTTTTTCATCAGTAACATAGCTCAAATTATTTTTTTCATTTTTAGCTAAATAATCTTCAAAAATCCCACTATTGCTTTCCATTTTTCCATCAACTATGCATAAATATTCTTTTTCAAAATTTTTTTCTCTTATCTGTTGACTTAATCTAGAAGCAGATTTTGAAGTTTTTGCAAAAACCATTACACCACCTGTAGGTCTATCTAATCTATGAACTAATCCCAAATAAGCATCACCAGGTTTATTATATTTTTCTATTAAATACTTTTTTATTATTGTAAGCATATCCTCATCACCAGTTTTATCTCCTTGTGATGGAATATTTACAGGCTTTTCAACAACAATTATATGATTATCTTCGTATATTACTTTTAATTTCATTTTTACCTCATATTCTAGTACAAATTAAACATACTCCAAATATTACATTATAATATCTTTAACTTTCCCATCTACCATAAATTCCACATGGTAAAATTAATTTAGAATTCTTCATTGGTAATCCAATTTCTCCAGATGTAATTTTTCCCTTATTTTTCTTCATATTTAATTCTAATAAATCAGCTAAAACTTTTGATGATATTCCTGTAGTATAAGAATTTATCAAAAAGAATATTGGATCATCACTCAATACATTCATACACAATTCAACTAAATCAGCAATATTGTTCTCAAACTGCCATACCTCACCATTTTTTCCTCTACCATAAGATGGTGGATCCATTACAATTGCATCATATTTATTACCTCTCCTAATTTCTCTTTGTACAAATTTAACAACATCATCAATTATAAATCTTACTGGTCTATCTCTCAAACCTGAACTTTCAACATTTTCTTTAGCCCATGTTGTCATTCCTTTAGAAGAATCTACATGACATACAGAAGCACCTGCAGAAAGGCATGCAACAGTTGCTCCACCAGTATATGCAAATAAATTTAAGACTTTTACATTTCTTTTTGATTGCTTTATTTTATTAATCATCCAATCCCAATTTACAGCTTGTTCAGGAAATAAACCAGTATGCTTAAACCCCATTGGCTTTATATTAAAAGTTAGATTTTTATATTTAACTTGCCAACTTTCTGGTAATCTTTTATTATACTCCCATGCACCTCCACCTTTATTGCTTCTTCTATATCTAGCATTAGCACTTTTCCATTCATTTGGAAAGCTTTTACTTTTCCAAATAATTTGTGGATCTGGTCTTATTAATTTTATATTGCCCCATCTTTCTAGTTTTTCTCCATTTGCCATGTCAATTATTTCATAATCTTTCCATTCATTTGCAATATTCATTTTTATACCTTCCTATACTTGTCCATTATTATTCTCACAAAATACTTATCAGTTTACAAAAATTATAAATCAATACAAGATTTGCAAAAATTGTTATAACTGTCATTACACATATTATTTTAAAATACTTATTTTTTATCATTAGTAGTCATCTCCTTTTTATTTTATATTTATATATATTCTTATAAAATCAAAATATGACTACATGTTTATTATTTTACCATATTTTATTAGTTAATTTCAAGTTTTCACACTCATCTCAATAAATAGCAAATCATTACAACGTCCAGCCTCGCAAAAAAACCTGCTTGAATTCTCAAACAGGTTTTTTCTCAATTGTTTAGAAGCAATTAACCGTTACACTTTATTTCTCTTTGTTTTTCTCTTTATACTCTTTCGTCGGGGAAAAAACCGGAACCTTAGTATAAATATAAAAACAAATTACTGCTTTAATCAAAAATACAACCTCATTAAAGATTTTCTCTCTGTCTATTGTATTCTTGACTAATAACTTTAGTACCTCTGGTCTGTGCCAAATAACACACTCAGCACCAATTGTCACAGTTAAAAATACTAGTAATAAAGTTATTTTGCTAGTGCCTTTAAAATTTGAAACTACAAAAGCAAATACTAAACCAATTGTCATATTAACAATCCAGTAATATGCCTTGTCTATAGGTACATAAGTGTACACTACATTCCTTAAAACGACTTCTAAATTACTTCCAAATATGAAAATTACCGCTACAAATATAGCGATAAACACAAATCTAATACCATTTGTTTTCCGTCTTTTCTCCATAACAAACCTCCATAATTTGTGCTTCTAACAATTGATATCTTAATTATATCACCTTTAACTGAAATCGTCAAAACATCATAAATTTTTCAATCTTTTTGCTATCTCCTCTGTTATCCCTTTTACTTCAAGTAATTCCTCAATACTAGCATTTTTTATTTTTTCAATAGTTCCAAATTTCTTTAATAAAGCATCTCTCCTTGTTTTTCCTATTCCATCAACATCATCTAATTCAGATTTTGTCATCCCTTTTTCTCTTAATTTTCTATGATATTCAATCGCAGTATTATGAACCTCATTTTGTAAATTTGTTATAAAGAAAAACAAATTATCAGAAATTGCATATTCCCTTCTATATTCATCTACTAAAGCTCTAGTCGAATGTTTATCATCTTTTACCATTCCATATACAGGTATTTTTTCACGTAAATTATAAACATCTAATGCTCTTTTTATTGCTTTTATTTGAGTTATACCACCATCAGCTAAAATCAAATCAGGTAAAGTTCCAAAACCACCTTTAGGATTTTCAATTGAATGTTTCAACCTTCTTGTAACAACTTCTTCTGTACATTTAGGGTCATCTTGTCCATAAACAGTTTTTATTTTAAACCTCCTAGACATATTTCTTTTTATAACTCCATTTTGTGCAACACACATTCCTGCAACAATATATGTTCCAGAAATATTTGAAATATCAAAACTTTCAATTTTATGTGGTAGTCCAGGTAAATCTAGAACTTTTTTTAATTCATTTAAAATTTCATATTTATCTTTAGATTTATTTTCTAACGTTATTTTTGCATTATTCTCAGCCATCTCCACAAAACGAAGTTTTTCACCTTTTTGAGGAGTTTTAATCTCAACTTTTCTTCCTGCACTACTTGTTAGCCACTGTTCTATTATCTCTTTATCTTCTATTTCATCTTGAATCATTATCTTATTTGGAAACTCCAATTTTCCTAAATAATATTGTTTTATAAAACCTGATAATATTTCTTTTGTATCCATATCTTTAAGCTCATCAAAAAAGTAGTGCTCTCTATCTATCATTTTGCTACCACGAACAAAAAATATTTCAACACATACAGATAGCTCATTTTTATAAACACCAATAACATCTATATTATTTTCTGAAATATTAGACACTTTTTGTTTTGCAGATATTCTCTCTATTGCATTCATTCTATCTCTTATCATTGCAGCTTTTTCAAACTCAAATTTAGAAGATGCATCTTTCATTTCTGCTTCAAGTTCTTTTAGAATTTTATTTGTCTTTCCCTCTAATAACATAATTATTTGATTAATCTGTACCATATAGTCTTCTCTTGAAACATATTTCATACATGGTGCCAAACATTTCTTTATATGATAATTCAAACACGCTCTATCATTAAACTTAAACGTTTTACATTGTCTTATTTGAAATCTCTCTTTTATAAAATTTAACATTTCTTTTGCCGCACCAGGATTTGCATATGGTCCAAAATACTTTGCCCCATCATTTTGAATTCTTCTAGTTATGTATATACTTGGATACTCCTCTTTCATACCTATTCTAATATATGGATATGTTTTATCATCTTTAAGCAAAACATTAAACTTAGGTCGATTTTCCTTAATCAAATTACACTCTAAAATTAATGCTTCTGCCTCATTATCACACACAATATATTCAAAATGATCTATCAATGATACCATATTTTTAATTCTTTGAGTTTTGTTATTTTTTCTAAAATATTGAGTAACACGATTTTTCAAAGAAATAGCCTTACCAACATATATAATATCATCATCCTTATTTCTCATTATATATACGCCTGGTTTATGTGGCAATTTTTTCAATTCCGCTTCTATATTAAACATCCTAATCCTCACAATAAGCTATATATGGTAAATTTCTATAATATTCTTCATAATCCAAACCATACCCTAGCACAAATTTATTTGGTATATCAAAACCTACATAATCAGCTTCCATCTCTACTTTTCTTCTTTCTTTTTTATCTAACAATGTACATATTTTTAAAGAAGCTGGATTTTTTTCTAGTAAATATTTTTTCAAAGTTTTCATTGTTAAACCTGTATCTATTATATCTTCTACAATAATTACATTTTTTCCAGAAATACTATTTTCTAAATCTTTTTTTATCTTAACTTCTCCTGTACTCTCTTTTGAATTTCCATAGCTTGAAACCTTCATAAATTCTATTTTTAAAGTATCATTTTTAATATACTTAGTTAAATCTGTTGCAAAATAAACAGCACCTGTAAGTATACACACTATAATAACTTCTTGATTTTTATAATCCTCTGTAATTTGATTTGCAATTTCCTGTATTCTCTTGTCTAATTCTTCTTTACTAATCAATGTTTTTAAATTCATTTTTATTTCAAATCCTTTCTTCTATGGAAACAAAATATGTTGAAAATTTAAGATATTTAAAGTTATCTTTGTTTTTTTCAACATTTTATATCCAATTATTCTATATATTAATTATATATGTATTATTTTAGTATTGCAAATTGATTTGCATTTTTTTTTCATTTATAGTAATATATGCATGTAATGTGAATAAAATATAAAAAAATTCATTTTGAAAGGAGGAAAAAATAATTAGAAACAAGCGCCAGAGCGTTGTCATTTCAACGCTTAACGAGGTTAGAGTTTATCGAAATATTCGGCGGATGCTCTATGGCATGTTACTGTCATTAGAAAAGGTTCAAAGTTCATCAGTAATGGTGAAACAATAATCATTTTCATGTAAATATATTTTTTCACATAATATATTTTAGAATATAATATATACTAAATTTAGGCAGTCTCGCTGTCTTTATTTAAGATGCTTTTCACACAGCATTATTATATTCATTAAGGAGGATATTATGTGTGGTATTGTTGGATATATAGGAACTAAAAAGGCTGAACCTATATTAATTAATGGTCTATTAAGACTTGAATACAGAGGTTATGACTCTGCAGGAGTTGCTACTATGGAGAAAAGTGGCATAAATATAATAAAAAGTAAAGGTAGAGTTTCTGAATTAGAAAAAGTCCCAGGTATAAACGATTTAACAGGTACAATCGGTATAGCTCATACAAGATGGGCTACTCATGGAAAACCTTCTAATGAAAACTCTCACCCTCATATAGATAATAAGAAAAATTTTGCAGTAGTACACAATGGTATTATTGAAAATTATCATGAACTTAGAGAATTTTTGACAAAGAACGGATACACATTCTATTCTGAAACAGATACAGAAACTATTCCAAATTTAATTGATTACTATTATGAAAAAGATACAAACAATGATGATAAAAGATTTTTAAGAGCTGTTGTATCAGCGTGTTCAGAACTAAAAGGAAGTTTTGCTCTAGAAATCATTTCTTCATATATGCCTGATAAAATGATTGTTGTTAGAAAAGACAGTCCTCTTGTTATAGGAAAAACTGCAACAGAAAATTATATTAGCTCAGATATCCCTGCAATTCTTTCTTACACAAAAGATTTTTATCTATTAAACGATTATGAATATGTTGTTTTATCAAAAGATAATGCAGAATTTTATGATTCAGATTTAAACCCTATAAAAAAAGAACTTGTTAATATTGATTGGAATGCTTCTGCTGCTGAAAAAGATGGTTATGAAGATTTCATGTTAAAAGAAATATATGAACAACCTACATCTATCAGAGAAACAATTGGATCAAGATTAACAGCAGACGGAAAATGTTCTATAGAAGGTTTAGATTTATCTAAAGAATATCTAGAATCATTAAATAGAATATATATTGTAGCATGTGGAACAGCTATGCACGCAGGACTTGCAGCAAAACCATTATTTGAAAAACTTTGTAAAGTTCAAACAGAAGTTGATATAGCATCAGAATTTAGATATAGAGATCCTTTAATAGATGAAAAAACTTTAGTAATATTTGTAAGCCAATCAGGTGAAACAGCAGACACAATTGCTGCATTAAAACTTTCTAAAGAAAAAGGAGCAAAAACAATCGCTATTTCAAATGTTATTGGAAGCTCTATAACTCGTGAAGCAGACTATACTGTTTATACTCATGCTGGTCCAGAAATAGCTGTTGCTTCAACAAAAGCATACACATCACAAATTGTATTAATGACACTTATGGCAATAAATTTTGCTGAAAAATTAAATTACTCATCAGATGTAATCAAACAATTAAAATCAGATATATTAAAACTACCATCACAAGCAGATTACGTATTAAAACACATTAGTGGAGTAAAAGAATTTGCACACAAAGTATATACTGAAAAGGACATATTCTTCTTAGGTAGAGGAATTGATTATTCAGCAGCATTAGAAGCTTCACTAAAATTAAAAGAAATTTCATATATTCATTCAGATGCATATGCAGCTGGTGAATTAAAACATGGACCTATCTCACTAATTGAAAAAGGAATTACAGTTATTGCAATCATGACTGACCCAGCAATAACGCCAAAAACTATAAGCAATTTACAAGAAGTAATTACTAGAGGTGCAAAAACATTAATTGTTACAAATCAAGATTTAGGAGATCAAAGTTTTGATAATGTAATAAAAATTCCAGAAACAAATCCTCTAATCTCACCTGTTTTATCAACTATTCCACTTCAATTATTTGCTTATTACATTTCTAAAGAAAAAGGTCTAGATGTTGATAAACCAAGAAACCTAGCAAAATCAGTTACGGTTGAATAAAATAGTTTTAAAAGTTTTTAATTATAAATCAAATCAAATATTATAATAAGAAGTTCTTTGAACTTTCTATTGCTGAACAAATCTGAAAATTTTCAATTTTCAGTCTTTACTCTACTCTTTATATTTTTCTATAAAATTGAAATTTTCAGTAAATTTGTTCGAGCGCGAAAATTTATTTTATAAATTTTCTGTGCAATTTTTAATATAATAGAAAAGTCAGCATGACTTTTCTATTATATTAAAAAAGCCTAAGATAAAATTCATCATATTTATCTTAGGCTTTCAATAAATTTATCATAAATTCATATTCAGTATTAATAAGTTAGTAAACCTTTTCCCTCATTATATCCCCATACATCAATAAATTCAGCACTAACAATTGAACGATCATCACTGTTAAATAATCCACTAGATTTAATTATCATTTTAGAATTAGGATCAAATTCAATAAGCTGATAATATTTAGCTAATGAATATCTTGGATCACTCATTGATAATAAAATAACGTAATCTTTATTACTTAATGTTCTCCACACTTCTGATGAAATATAATTATAACCATGTTGTTTTGCAATTGAAACTAATTGAGGATTTACTTCTTGTACAAATTCTTTTTTATTTTTATTTTCTTGTTTTATCTTATCTGATTCTTGCTTTCTCTCTAATCTTGTATTTACAGGTTTTTCAGTTGTATCTTCTAATCCATATAATTTCATAAGGGTAATATAATCCGTAGTATCTGGTAAACCATAATCTTTACCAAAAGTATCAACTCTTATACTTGTTATAGTTGGTGGATTTTTAGGTGTTTCATCTGTTGTCTCTAGATTTTCTATTTTATGTACAATATCCATTCCCTCTATTACTTTTCCAAAACTTGCATAGTAACCATCAAGACTTGGAGTATCCTTTGTTACAATAAAAAATTGTGTCCCAGCAGTATTATATCCTGTTTTTGTCGCCCCAACATTTGAATAATCACATCGAGCCATAGAAATAACACCTTCAGTATGACTTAATGAATTATCATAACCATTATCTGAAAATTCACCCTTTATAGCATATTGCTTATCATTACTATCTTCCCAAGATATAGTATTATCTATATCACTTAAAAAAGGTGCTTCTTCAGACATTCTATCCACTTCAGTATCAGTATCTTCTAAAACTCCATCTTCATTACTTTTATAGTATCCTATATCTGGAAAATACGCTCCACCCTGTATTACAAAATCTTTTACTATTCTATGAAATGTAAGTCCATCATAAAATTCATTATTTGCTAATGCAATAAAATTCTTTACAGTATTTGGTGCAACATCAGGATATAATTCAATTTTCACAGTACCATAATCTTCTATTTCCATAGTAGCTATCGGATTATTAACAGTTTCTGTTTCTTTATCCTTCTCTATATTATGTTCAATATTCTGAATAATATCTAATTTTAATACACCTTTCTTATTCAAAAAAAATAGTACCCCAGCCACACCAATAATAATTATTAACACTAAAACAATTATTATCTTATACTTATTTTTGGCAAAATTCATTCTCTTTTCCTCCATTAAATATCTTTTGTACTCTAACAATTATTTTATATCACTATTTCAACTATTGTGTCAAACCTTTACTCTGCATTGTCATTTTATACAATAGAGAGCTTGGAGAACCTTCATATTATATACTAAAAACGACATATTTCAAATAAAATTAAAACATGTCGTTTTTTAAGTAATATTCATATAACTCCTAACATACTACACTATTTTTAATTTGTAGCTAAACTATTCTGAGCAATTTTTCTAGCATTGACCGTATTTAAAACAATCTTTTTATCCTTTGCCTGTTTAAGTAAATAATCAATTTTGGCTTGCTCAGATTTTATTTGATATGCATAATAATCAATCAAATCACCTCTCGCATATTCAAAATTTCGATGAGCAAGCTCCAATCTTCTTTGAGACTCTAATATGCTCTGTATAATAGTATAATCATAATCCTCTTTTTTTAAATCAATGATAGGAACTTCTTTAATATAAGACTCGTACATTTTTTATCCTCCTATCATTATTATATGTTCAATTTTATTAAATATTACTCATTTTTATTTTTTTATCTTCTTTTTCATATATAGAATAAATTTTTTCATAATTTTCAATTGAAAGATTTTCTCCCATTTCATCCAAAATTAATGAATAAATTTTACTTTTTAATAATTCTTCTCTTACTCTATCAAATTCTGGAATAATTTCATTTGGAACATATCTTTTCCACGCTCTCAAATCTCCAATTAATATATAACCTCTCAACTTCGTTGCAGATATACTAATTGTTCTTCTATCTAATAAAACTTCTTTAACATTTTTCATTTGTCCAGCCGAAAACCAGTCTTTTCTGCTTTCATCATTTCCTGAAATTATAGCATCAGCTTTTCTACCTTCACACTCAATCGTTTTATCTATTACATATTGTCCCCAAAGGGAATTAATATCATACTCATTTGTCATATCATCTAGCTTTTCTATTCTCAGTTTTCTATTTTCAGAATAAATTTTTCGTAATAAATCAATTCTAAAATCTGCAGAAAAAGGATTTCGTAAAGTACCACTTTCTTGAGCAGAACCAACAAATACTAGTGTTCTATCACAAATTTCCAAGCTTTTATCAATTATCATTTTATGTCCATTATGTATTGGACTGAACCTTCCACAAATTAATCCCAACTTATATCTTTTCATACTAATACCTCTTTTTAATAAATACTAATTACCAAGAGCCGCCTCCACCGCCTCCAGAGCCACCTCCTGATGAACTACCTGAATCACTTGAAGAACTAGCTGTTATTACTGACGTAGCAGAACTTATTGTCGAATCCAAAAAACTACTAAAATTATTTATATCAAAATCTGAAGTTGAATCATACCATGTTGGTGGAACTATTGAAATTGTCTCAAATTGTTTAATCCAAACATCCGACACACCTAAAGCATATGTATATGGCAAAATATCATAAAAATACTCTGGATTTTCTGCAACTAACATTTCCAATCTAGGCTTTTCAGCAGTCTCTAAAAAAGTTTTAAATCCTTTTAATCTTCCTAAAAGCTCTCTACCATATTGATTTCTCTTAGGAATATCATTCATCAATCTACTAATAATAAATATTGCAATCCCAGCTAACATATATGTAATAAAAGAAAATATACTATCAATAACCGTCATACAAATTAGCCCTATACTAATTACATTAAATACAGTTTCAAAAACAATATCATGTTTCATTTTTTTATAACTCTTATACATACTCCATGCAGGACCTCCTGCTACAAATGGAAATAACACCGCAATTGCTAATATTTTCTCAAAAATATTTGTTCCAACATTTTGTGATACAATAACTTTTGAAATTCCAAATATCACAATCAACACCATTGTTAATATTACCCATTTTAATTTTGACATTGCATTCATATCAAAAATTTTTGCTTTATTTGCCTTTGATTCTATGTTCTTTTTTATATTATCTACCACAATATAAAAACAATTATCCCTTAAATCATCTTCAGTAACAACAATTTTCTTATCTTCGCTAGCAGTCTTATCTAGAATATCTTGATAAGACATTTTCACTCCAGTTTCTTTTTCTTCTTTTTTCAATTCCCTATACTTTTTGAAATCTATTGTTCCACTACTCTTGAATAATCCATCTAAAAACATTTTTTCATTTTCATCATGCCCATCATAATCTTTTAATTTCGTAATTTTAAATCCTTTATTTTTATTAAGAGCAGAGAGTTTTTTATCTCCATCCTCTATTTTTATATAACCCTTATTAGCTAAATAAATTAATAAAGAAACAATATCTTCTTTATCAGTTGCTCCCTTATATAAGAAACTAACTTCAGCAGAATTATATCCGTCTGGCGGATAATATTCAATTGTTTCAATAATTTCATTTGATTCGCCGTATTTACGCCATATAAAATACACAAATCCAACGCAACAACAACAAAATATTATTAAAAAAAAATTAAAAATGTCTATATGATTTTTAGCACCAACAAAATATCCCTCAGGTAATGTAAGTCTAACAGTCAAAGCCTCCCCTACTTGAAGACCTTTTCTAGTCATACCTGTTATAACATTATCTTTTACTTGATACCTAATATTGGAATCATCTGTTGAACCAAACATTCCAGAAGAAAATCCAAGTAAAGACTCATCAAAATCTTTAGGCATAGCTATTTTAAAACTAACATTTTCAATCGAAGTATCCCACTCACTACCTATTAGATTAAAATAAAATTCATCTTTGTCTTTTAAAGGATCTTTTCCTATATCATATTTATACTTTATAATATATTCTTGCTCCCCCTTAACTGTATCAGCTGAATCACCTATTTTTATAACTAAATAATTACCTTCTTTATACTTTTTAAAATCTGTGTTTACATCAATATTAGTTATAGTAGCTTTATTCTTTGATGTTGTTCCATCAGCTCTTTTTACATTATTTTGCAATGGAATTTTTCTATATATCCCGATGTCTTGCCTCACTAAAATCTACAGTCAACTTTTCTGTAATATCAAATGTATTGTTTTCATTAACAACCATATCAATATCATAATCTTGTATTGTATATCCACCTTCTGAAGATGTTTCAGCATATCCACTTTTAGGAACTATTATTATTGCTAAAAATAACAATACAAACAAAACAAAATATCTTTTTTTCATATAAAACCTCACTATTTTCAAAGATTATAATTAGATTCTATACATTCTATATTTTTTTGTCAATAAATATTGACTTTTAAAAAATCGCATGATATTATTGTATACATAATTTGGCAACGATAAGTGACTAGTAATAATCTAAGTTTTATTCAGAGAATCTGTGGTTGGTGAAAACAGACTAAAACATTTTATGAATCTACACTTTAGCCTCTAGCCTAATAAGCTAGACCATTTGTACAGGTTATCGTACTATAAGAGTTATAAAAAAAGGTGGTACCGCGAATAATCGCCCTTATGCAAAAATGCATAAGGGTTTTTGTTTTATTTGCCCACATTAGAAAGGATGGATTTTATGGAACAAGTAAAAATCGGTCAAGTTTACAGACACTTTAAAGGAAATTATTATTTTGTTGAAAACATTGCTTATGATTCGGAAACACAAGAAAGAATGGTTATTTACAAACCCTTATACGCAAGAAATGATGAAAAAAATATTTGGATTAGACGTGAATCCATGTTTTTAGAGTCCATTCCAAGCAGACCTGACAACATAACAGGTCAAACACATAGATTTGAATTATGTGAAAATCTAACAAAAAATTATATAAAAGGATAATTGAAAGGAGATTAATAATGATTGATATTAAATTTTTAAGAGAAAACCCTGATATAGTAAAAGAAAATATTAAGAAAAAATTTCAAATGCACAAACTACCTCTTGTTGATGAAGTAATCGAACTTGATAACAAAAACAGAGAATTAAAACTTCATGGAGATGAGTTAAGAGCTCAAAGAAATTCACTAAGTACACAAATTGGTGGATTAATGCGTGAGGGAAAAAAAGATGAAGCCGAAAAAGTAAAAGCTGAAGTTAAAAAAATTAATGATGAACTTACAAAAAATGAAAAATTAGAAAATGAATATTCAGAAAAAGTTACAAACATTATGATGAAAATCCCTAACATCATGCACGAATCAGTTCCAATAGGCAAAGATGATAATGAAAATGTAGAAAATGAAAAATTTGGTGAGCCAGTAGTTCCAGATTACGAAATTCCATACCATACAGACATAATGGAAAGCTTAGCAGGAATTGATTTAGATGCTGCTCGTAGAGTTGCAGGAAATGGATTTTATTACCTAGTTGGAGATATAGCTAGATTACATTCAGCTGTCCTATCTTATGCTAGAGATTTCATGATTAATAAAGGATTTACTTATTGCATACCACCTTATATGATTAGATCAGACGTTGTTACTGGCGTTATGAGTTTTGAAGAAATGGATGCAATGATGTATAAAATCGAAGGTGAAGATTTATATTTAATTGGAACAAGTGAACACTCTATGATTGGAAAATTTAAAGAACAAATCCTAAATAAAGCAAATCTTCCTTATACAATGACTTCATATTCTCCATGTTTTAGAAAAGAAAAAGGCGCACACGGTATAGAAGAACGTGGTATTTATAGAATTCACCAATTTGAAAAACAAGAAATGATTGTTGTCTGTGAACCAGATGAATCTTGGAAATGGTATGAAAAAATGTGGAAATACACTGTAGAATTATTCAGAAGTATGGAAATACCTGTTAGAACATTAGAGTGCTGTTCTGGAGATTTAGCAGATTTAAAAGCAAAATCATGTGATGTTGAAGCATGGAGTCCACGTCAACAAAAATATTTTGAAGTTGGAAGTTGTTCTAATCTAACAGACGCACAAGCAAGAAGACTTGGAATTCGTATAAAAGGTGAAAAAGGAAATTATTATGCACATACATTAAACAATACAGTAGTCGCTCCTCCACGTATGTTAATTGCATTTTTGGAAAATCACTATCAAAAAGATGGATCTATAACAATTCCAGAAGTTTTAAGACCATATATGGGTGGAATCGAAATCTTAAAACCAAAAGCATAATACAAAATTCCTATTGTATAAAATAGAAACGGAGAAATTATTATGATTATTAAAAATCCAAAATTTGAAATATCTGCTGTAAAACCAGCTCAATATCCAAAAAATGATTTACCACAAATAGTCCTTGTTGGAAAATCAAATGTTGGAAAATCATCATTTATTAACACAATGCTAAACAGAAAATCCTTAGCTAGAACAAGTAATACACCAGGGAAAACACGACAAATTAACTTTTATAATATTGATGAAAATTTCTATTTTGTTGATTTACCTGGATATGGATATAGCAAATTAAGTAAAGTTGAACAAACAAATATGGGAATATTTATTGAAGATTATTTAGAAAAATGTCAAAACATTGCTCTTATAATCCTTTTACTAGACATACGTCATAATCCAACATCAGACGATGTTCATATGTTGCACTATATAAAAAAAACTAATCTTCCATTTATGCTTATTGCAAACAAAGCAGATAAAATTGCTATTACAAAAGTTGATAATGAATTAGAAAAAATTAAAGAATTTTTAGGATTATCATTTACTACTCTATTACCATTTTCAGCAGAAAGAAAAATTTATACTGATGAAGTATGGAATAACATTGAAAATTTTATTAATTAAAAACAAAAGCATACATTAATAACAATTGCACTTATTACAACTTTTTCAAGTCCACATCCTTATTCGTGTGTGAAATTTGCAACACAAATTTCTGTGCATTATTATATAAACTTGTATTTAAAAGAGCTTTGTTGGAATCCCAACAAAGCTCTTTTCATGCACAATATACTAATTATTTCTTTTTCTTATCTTTTTTAAAGATTTTTATAAATAAAGTTCCTTCATCAATTTTTTCAATAATGACTTTCACCATTCCCTTAAAAAAATCGATATTGACAAGTGCAGCAACGACATCCAGTTCCTCCTCACAGTGAGCAGCACTCGTAGCATATTCAGCAATTTGGGTTTTCAGCCCTTTTTTATCAATTGGTATATTTGAATGTATCACTACATCATACCCATTGACGGTCAATGTTTCGGTAATCTTTTTTCTAGTGTCTTTTTTCTTTTTGTTTTTTTTCCGAAACATTTCATCACCTCCTAAAATATTGTGCCTTTTTATTATACCACATTTTTAAGCATCTTCCCACACTTAATTGAATCTATTTTTTCTTTTTTATAATCTTTAATGCCTTTGGTCTTTCTAACATTATAACATGACCACAACCCAAACATTCAAGTTTAAAGTCAACACCAACTCGAACAATCTTCCATTCCTTACTACCGCAAGGATGTTGCTTTTTAGTTATAACTATATCTCCAACATTATATTCCATAATAATTTCTCCTAAAATTATTTTGCTTTAGCTTCCAATCTATTCTTTACTTCTTCTTCTCCTAAAACTTCAATAATTTCATAAAGATCTGGTGTATTAGATCTTCCTGTTAATGTAACTCTTATTACAGTACTTATATCACCAACATGACCTTTATATTTTTCTGGTTCTGCTTTGTATTGTTTTACCTCTCTTGCATATCCAAGTTTTTCAGATAAATCTTTCATTTTATTAAACCATGTTTGTTTATCATCATTAATGTCAAAATAATTATTTACATACTCAGATATAATCTTTTTTATTTCATCTTCATCAGTAATTTTTTGATATTCAAACTCAGTATTTTTAGCAAACTTTTCAGGATACATGTAATAAATTATATTTTTAACATCTGACCATTTTGCAATATCTTTTCTTGGTTTAACATTTCCTCTTTCAATACCTAGAACTTTCAAAGAATATTCTTTATCATCAAGCATTTCTTTTAATTCTGGATCAAATTTCTCTGCCCAAGCATATGAAAAATCATATACCTCTTGTGCTGTAAACTTAGATATAACACCTTTAGCTACATCTAATAATTTTACCATATCAAATAATGCACCACTTACACCCATCTTATTTAGATGAAATTCAAAATCTTTCATCATATCTTTATCTGGGTTTTGTTTTCTCCACATTTCAAAATTTGAATTAGCAATATTCATTAAGTACTCTTTTAAAGCTTCTTTTGGTATACCAACTTCTGTATAATAAGATACTGCAGCTTCTGGATCCTTTCTTTTACTTAATTTTCTTCTACCACCATTCTCTTTTTTTTCTAATGGAGCAGTATGTGCGAATTTGGGAACTTTGAAACCAAGAATTCTAAATAATTGAATGTGAAGTGGTACAGATGATAGCCATTCATCACTACGAGTAACTATTGTTGTATGCATTAAATGATCATCTAC
>CAKPDW010000003.1 GCA_934149115.1 uncultured Clostridia bacterium | reverse complement strand
TTTATAGTCTTATTGTTGAAACTATTATAGTATTTGCCTTAATTATATTGATAATATACTTAAGCAAATAAAAAAAAGTGAAAACACATCTGTAAAACATTGCTAGCGTTTTGATGTGTTTTCACAAAAACCTGGCATACCACTTTGTGGTTTCTCCATTTCCTATTTTTATTTTACTATGAAGATTAGTCATTGTCAATTAAATCAACCAAATAAAATTACATATTTTTCCGTCATCAGATCAAATCAATGTCAAATGTAACAAAGAATATTGGCACTTTTGCAATTAGGTTTTGTACTAGCATTTGGCTTTTATGGAGCACACTGTGCTCCTCTACACAATTTGATACTGTTTGAGTATCCTATTTGTCAATAATAATGTCCCCCTGACAAGTTAAGATTTTTTTCTCATGTCATCAGGTTGGAAAAGAATTAAATTTTAGCAAGGCAGCAACTTTCTAAAAGGCAAGGGAGCGTATGTGGATACGTGACCGCGTTTTAGAAGGTTGGTAACGCCGATAAAATTCTAATTATTTTTTAACGCTAAGATATCATTCTAATCGAAATCTCTAATTATTTTTCAACGCCACTACTATTCCTAATTTGAATTTGTTTCCAAACAAACCCCACCATCATCACCATCATCGCAACAACCAAAACCGCAATTGGAACAACATAATTTCTAACATACGTTCTAACCGCAATACCAGTAGGAGCGATAACAGTAACAAACTCAGGACACCAAGCATCATTCTCAGGGCAAGTCAACCAATCATCAGTATCCACATCTGGATTAAAGCTCTCATAACCTGCTCTCCAGAATCCTTCTGTAGTAGCAATAGCCATAGCATTACCAGGAACTGAATTAATATCCCTTCTTCCGACTGAGTTAGAATATACTAACACCTCAGCCAAGTTATCAATTCTCATCTGATTAGCATCAACACCAGAAGCAGCAGTTTTTCTAACAGTTATATGAATTTCTGCAGAATTTGGAGTTGAACCTTCATAATTTGAAGGTGCCAATTCTTGAGTCAAATTGCTATTATACATATTATTATGCTCTGAATTATCCATATATTCAACTCTACCTGTACTGCTACAATCCGTCTCATTGTACATTCCCATATAAGAAGTTTGTTTTGCCAATGTATCACTATAACTAATTGAAATATTAGATCTTGTTGAGTTAATAAACTCTCTGTCTTTATCATCATAAAGTGAATTTTTATCACCAACACTTCTATATGATGCCTTTGATAACAATCCATTTAATGATTTATTATAACCATTTTCATCAGCATCCAATCCAGATGGATCCCATGCAGCATCCATAAGTGAGCTATCATTTTCCATGCTACCATCATTATCAACATAATCAACAAGTTGATCAATTGTTGTTTTAACAACTTTATCTGGACTATAGTTAACTTCAACTGGTTGTAAATTGTTATTATTTCCATATGTATTAATTGTATAAGTCTTTGCATCTTCATGGATATTATTATCATAATAATATCTACCAACATATCTACCATAAATAATAACTTGTGGTCTTATAGTATCAGCTAAATATTCTGCCGGCTTACTATTTTGCTGTGTTTTCTCTTTATCAATTCTAGCATTATCTCTAGTTAACATTGAGCTTAAACTACTATTATCCCCAGAAACTATTTGAACTAAATTAGCATTTGTAGCAAGTCCTACTTTTGCACCATTGTACTTCATTTCATTAATAATATTTTTTGTCAAATCATCTGTTGGAATTGCATTTGCATATTTTATAATTTCTGAAGCTTTATATACATCAGCCAATCCACCAGTAAAATCAACTTCTGACTGATTTATAACTTTAATTTTGTACTGTATTCTTAAAGTCAAATCATTCATATAATCATCTTCAACAGAAATTGCATAAAAACCTTGTTGATATAATCCTGCTGTCTTATCAGTTGCCTTTGAATGTGATAAATATGAAAGTTTATCTAGACTAGAAGAATTATCTTTATTAATTATAACTTCACCATTTTCATCCATTTCAGCATATAATATTGTTTCTCCTGCTTTAATCAAACTAATATTTTCAACATATTTTTGTAAAGCAATATCAGTCTTAGCTCTTTCCTCTAATCCGAAGTTTATATTTTTAACTGAATATTTGTGATTTTTTACTTGATTATTTTCAGCATTATACTCAACTTTTTCCTTATAAGAATTACCTCCTGTATTGTTTCCTGAAATAATTTCTGGATCTTCAACCTCAACCTGCATAATAGGCGTTTCAGCAAACATTCTTGTTGCATCAATAAACTCATCTGAACTCTTATCTCTTAAAATTTCGCCTCTATTGTTTTCAATAGTTCTTGAATAAGCATCAATAACCATTCTTCTTGATTCATTATCCCTAGCCTTTGAAATTGCCAAATTATTAATTGATGTATTATTAATCTTTGTAGAACCAGTTAAATCCAAATACTTATCATTTATATGGTCCTCTCCGATTTCACCTAAAAAGCCTGTATTCTCATAATCTTGACCATTATATTTTACAATATCA
Organism: uncultured Clostridia bacterium; assembly: GCA_934149115.1. Classification (GTDB taxonomy): domain Bacteria; phylum Bacillota; class Clostridia; order TANB77; family CAG-508; genus UMGS1994. The sequence continues at coordinate 49,046 of CAKPDW010000003.1, read as the reverse complement.
ACTTGACTTGATGTTGGTGCTCCTTCACTGTCAAGTGAATATTGAGTTTCTTTGTTACCATCTTTCTCAGTTCCATAATCATATCTTAATACATAATCACCGGCTAAGAATCCATAAATATAATAATTTCCATCAACTTCATTTTCATCTACATTTTTCACCTTTGTACTTTCCGTAGTAACAACACCTTTACCAGAAGATTCTGTAGCCTTTTTCGTACTGTAATTATAATATTCGTCAGGCACTTTATAATAATAATCAAAACTGTCATACTCCGAATTGTAACTTCCATTAGTGTTAAATTTACCTAAGTTAATAACTTCATACATTGACACTTTAACATTAGGAACTAATTTATCAGTATCACTATTATAATATCCATTACCTGTCTTTATACTATATTGTCCAGTATCTTTATCCTTTGTGTCTTCCCAAACATAACCATACATATCCCTTTCATACGTATCAATTGAAATATTAATTGGTAATGATTGGTCAGTATCATCTTCATATTTATTTTTATTCTTCAAATTAGATGTATCAATATTATTAGGAGCAGAATCTTTATCAACTCTACCAGAAACAGCACCATTACTATAAGCTGTATAATATCCATTAAAATCTCTATTAGTATAATATGTAGAATAATTTGAAATTTCAGCAATATTATATTTCTTACCTAAAATATTGTTTCTATCATTAATTGAACCCTCAGCACTTTTACTCATCTTGTCATAACCTTCTTTGTCAACTTCATATGTTGTAAAGATTTCCACATAACTATTAACAGGAACTTTTATTGAAGTTAATGTTGTCGATGTAGATTTTTTCATTCCATTGACACTACCACTATTATTCCATTTCAAAGTACCTGATTGATGTCCAGCAATATTCTTAGCTTTTGTCTCCTCCCAAGTATTTTTAGCTGAACTACTCATTATTCTATAATATGGTGCATCTGCTACAACTTCTTGATTTCTGTTCAATTTTTCATCAACTATAGCTGTTTTTGTTTCATTCTCAACCAACGTAAATGAATTATCATAATAATCAGTTATCTGATTAAATTCAACATTATTTGTTTCTGAATTATTATAAACTCTAACAACATAAGTAACATATAAATGAAGCTCTGTACCTGCTTTTATATCCTTAACCTGTTGAATTGCATCTGAATATCTCTTATATGATTGATATGATAAATCAGTTGAATACAATCCTAAAGAATACTGAGTTTTTCCAGATGTTTTTCTCTTTTCAAGAGATACAGCATAATTTCCAGAATTAGCTTCACCAACAACATTAAATTGTTTTGTTAATTTTTGTTCATTTACAACTAATGTTGCTTTGTATAAATCTTTAACTGTACTTACATCTGTTGTAGCCCTTCTTTGAAGTCCTAAATTAATATGTAACATATAATCACTAATATATCTCTTACTTCCACTCTTATATGCATTCATTACATATTTTTTTTCAAGTGGATATTTTATCTGATAATCTGCTTTACCTTCATAGAATGTACTTGCAGTCATTTTAAAACGAGTATAATAACTTGTATTCATCTTTTTATTATTTTTAGGGTCTGTACTCTTTGCAGGTGAATCTAATGTAGAAGCAATCATACCACCTAAACTAGCTCCTGTATATTTAAGTGCTTTACTACCACTAGCTCCTGTACCATTTGCATTAGTTGTATGTGTTATACCATTAGTTGAATTATCGCTCTTAATTGCCTCTGAACCAGTTATCTCGCCAAAGCTTTGGTCAAACTTTGCTCTATCAGCTGATTTTTCAACAGCCATTGATGAATTCTTATAATTTCCAGTATTATTTTTGAAATTATTTGGCTTTCCTTGGTTTGCTATATTATTATTTACACTTGAACTAACTCCTAAATAAACTGTATGTCTATAAACTTGTCCATCATATGCAAATTCAATATCATAAAATCCATTTTGCTTTAAACCAGGAGCCTCTAATCTATCAATACTCCAGTTACCATTTGCATCTGTATATACTGGAAGTGATATTCTTTTTCCTGCACTGTTATGTCCAATTGCTTTTTGTTTGCTTTGTCCATTTGACACATATACTGTTACTTCAATATTAGCTATACCTTTATCTTTAGCATCTTTTACACCTATTTTAACATTGTTCGTTTTCTGTGGACTCATATCCTCCCAGACATTACCGCCAATTGAGGTTGTTAAATCAATTCCCCAATGAAGCTTTCCTGAATCTTTTCCATCAACAGTTGCAGAACCTCCATATGATCTATCTGCTTTTACTACTCTTAAAATTGGCTGAATTTCTGCATGGCCTACAACAGAAGGGCCATCTACTGTTACTGTAGCACTTTTATAATTTTTACAGTTTACTTTGTGATTTTCCTTGTTTGGATCTGCTTTACATGTTTTACACCATATTCTTGCATTACACTTTTTAAATGATACTCCTCCCATACTCCATTGTTTTATTTCAACAGTTCCTGTAGACGCTTGATATTGTGCAGAAGCTGTAAGATATCTAAAATTCATCTTTAATCCTTGAATTGCATTAACACCTTCAACATAATCAATTACTAAATAGAAAGTCTCACCTGTATGAGGATATACCGTATTAATATAAGCATTTGGTATTTTATCTCCCATACTAGCAGTTTTCTTTCTAGCTCCAGTCCATGCAAAATTCCAACCATCACCTACAGTTTTAGTTATCGTTCCATCATCCTTTTTCAAAGTTAATACTGGTTTTGTTGAAACTCCAGCAAATTGATTTTGATATGCATATACTTCTAAATAAGAAACATTAAATGGTCCAACAGTATATTTTCGTGTACTAGAATCATATGAAACAACTACCTTACCAATATTTGTATTATCTCTTATTGTACTAGCATAATTACCATTTATCTTTTTATGCATTGCTTCAAATATGCTTGCTTCATGCAATATTTTTGCAACTGTATTGCCAGCCGAACCAGAACTTGTTGATGGCATTTTACCAGTATTCTTTTTAATATTATCTTCTAATTCCTGTGTCTCTTTAATTCTTGTCTTCAAACTTTTTCTTACTTGTGATCTTCTCTGTCTTAATCTTGTAATTTCTTCTTCTATTTCATCAATTCTATCAAGCTTTTCACCAATTACATCATCAATTGTTCCTTCTTTAGGATGCTCCTTATCAACAAGCTTATCTCCAATTTTTTTCATTTCAGCTTTAACAGGTTTAATCTTAGTATCTTTAAATTCTTGAATGTCCTTCTTTTTCTTTTCAACTTGTTTTGCTAATTCTTTGTATTCTTCAGAATCCTCATCTAATTCAGCCATTCTTTCCCTAATTTGTGCAATTTCTTCCCAATATTTATCTTTCTCTGTTCTCAAATTAACTAATTGATTGTACAAATCTAAATATTTATTAACATTTTTATTACTTTTTGCCCATTTATCAATAATATCCTCTGCCTCTGATCTCTCCTTTTTTAATCTCTTAATTTTATTAGTAAGATTAGTAACACGTCTATCCAATTCTGTTTCAAGTGTTGATTTTTTAGGTCTGTTATTCAAAGAATCCATATCAGTATTATATTTAACCACTGATGTATTATTTCTATTCCACCAAGCTCTATTAGGAACAGAACTTGCAGGCATTAATCCTGGGAAATTATCAGGAGCATGATTTAATATATATGCATATTTATTATTAGTATATGTGCCACTATCTGTTATCTTATAACTCGTTTTTCCTGTTGCTCTTACAGTTTTACCATTTCCGCCACAATAACTAGATATTTTTGTACTCATTCCAGAATAAGAAGTTGCCTTTAATGTTAAACTACTACTTGTATTCGATACACACTTTCCATGACTTACACTCAAAACAGTATACGTACCACCAGACGTTACATCTCTCGAAACATTTTGTCCACCAGCCTTACCACTCAACTGTATAACTGTCGTTCTCTTATAGAAAAAAGATTTTCCGTGTCCATTACAAAAATACGCTGATGACGATAATAAGTGATTAAGATATTTTTCACCTGTAAATGCACCTGCACCAGCCCCTCCATAATGTGTAACTAATGCAACAGCATCAACCTTAGTCAAAAGGGAAATACCTATAACAATCAAGCAAGTCATTACAATAACAATTGCCAACTTAATTTTCTCTCTCATTATACATACCTCCTTTCATCAATTATCTTCCAAACCAGAAAGGCAAGTGGAATAAGAATAACAATTGCCACCAAAATAGCTGGAACAATTCCAATTCTCAAACCTGTTGCAACACCAATGATTACATCAACTGAATTTAAATCATCTTCTTGAAGCTTATTACCAGGAGTAGAATCAATATCAGCAATTCCTTTATCATTAATAGCATCAGCAATCTCAAAAGTATTATGAACTAATCCAGTGTTATCCTCATTCATATTTTTAATCAAAATCAATGAAAGCTCTTTAGTTTCATTTGAATTAATCGTTTGATTCTCCAATGCTCTAGTATAAATATTGCCATCATTATCTTGATACCAATCAGGATTCAAAGAAGAATCAAATTCAAACTCATCAGTTAAATAATCAACAATCTTATTAACCCTACCAGAAATACTTCCTTGATTCATAACCTCAATTTTATATTCAACTAAAACTTTTGAATCAGCAATTAAATCAGGATCAATATCAACCTTAGCAAGATTTGGATTCTCTGGAACAAACTCATTATTCTCAGCAGAATTTTGTACAGTCATCTTAACAACAGAAGCATCAAGTTTTAAATCAAATGTATTATCCTCAACTAAAGGTAAATCAACACTTGCGACACTATTTCCTACAATAGAAATATTATCAGTAATACAATTATCTCCAACATTAATAACACTTGACGCATTTTCATCAAATGTATTTTCTTTCTTATTTCCAATATTGTATTTTGAATTATCATAATTAAATTTAACATAATAATTGCCATCTGCTAAATTTTCAAAAAGGTATCTACCAGAAATATCAGTTATTGCAGAACCAACAATTTCATTAGTAGTAGAATTATATAAATTCACAATCGCACCTGAAACACTATTATCACTGTCATCTACTTGTTGGTTATTATTACCATCAACAAATACACTACCAGTAATGCAATGTCCACTCATATTTTCCTGACTATCAACTAAACTATAATATTTTGGTGATGAAAATTCTTGAACACCATAGCGCATTTTCAAAGAAACATAAGTATTCTTATCACTACTAGATATAACCTTAGTAGGCACTCTAATTTCTAATGTTTCACCCATAGGAATATCAAATAAATTAGCAGAATCAAAATCATAAGCATTAGAAGTTCCTGTTTCTTCACCATCTTCTGTTGTATAATTCAAAAGATCAATTCCTAAATTTCCTGATTTTTCGACATAAATCGGCAAACCAACTACATCAAAATTACTATTATTTTTAATTCTAAAAACATATTCAAATTCACTATTTGATGAAACATAACCTACATCTTGTTTATTAACCAAATCAACTTGAAGATCTGGAATATCAAAAGCAATCTCTTTTGAGAAATTAATATTTTTGCTTTCATCATCACAAGTACAAACAGTTTCAGAATTGAACTCAAATCTGTTACCTGTTAATCCGTTGCCAGACAAATTAATCACATATGTCACAACCAAACTCTCATATGGTTGAAGCTCATCAATAGAAATATCTAAAATACCAGTTTCTTGATTATATGTCACATTCGCATTATCAATATATAATTTATTAATATCTTTTACAGTAATTTCCTTAGCAAGTTTTTTTGTAATATGAATATTTTTTACAACATCTTCAGATGAATTAGTCAAATTAAATACACAATCAGTATCCTCATCTGAATATTTTTGTTCATAAATACCACCTTCATAAACTTTAAGATTAGCTCTCTCAATAGAATAATCCTTACTTTCCGCAGAAAACTCATCAACATTATCTGCCTTTCCTGTTAAATTCAATTTAACATTTTCAAGATTTTCATCTAATCTGAAAGTTCCACAATTTATATATACCTTTTTCTCTGAATTCTTCTCAATTTTATCAATATTAATTTTAATAAGATTATTATCAGTATCTTCTCCAGCAGTTACATCATCATCACATTCTACACTTGAAGCAACCAAACCATCTACAATTGGGACATCAGTCTCAATGTTTTCAGCATCAACATCACTAGTATTTTTAATAGTAATTTCAAATTTAGCATCAGACAATTCCTCAACTTTATCATCTAATAATCTTATACTAGTTTCCAATGTTGCCTTTTTACGAGTCTCATAACCAATCTTTTTAGCAGAAGATTCAGAAATTTTATTTGAACCATCATCATAATAAGTAGCATATGTTCCAAAGAAAGCATCACCAGATTTTAAATCAGCTGGAATTACATAATCATATTGGAAATTAAGCTTAGCACCAGGCTCTAAAACATAATCTTCATTTAAAACAATTAAATAAGATTTTACTCCACCCATTTTATAAAAATCTGTGTGCCAACCATTATTCTCATCATTTAAATCTTCTGTTGCATCACCATTTTCTGAATAATAAACAGTATAAGGAACCTCAGAATCTACTGAACTTATTTCAGTATCCAAAATTGTATCAACAGTAGTTCCTAAATCCTCACCAGTTGTAATATCTTTATTACCTATAAAAGGAATTCTTCCTAAAATCTTAAATTTAGAAAATTGCTTTGAAGTATTATTCATAACAGTAATTCCCATTGTAGCAAGTTTAGCCTCAGCCCCCTCTTGAATTAAATTAGACTCCTCACCATTTTTCGCAGAAGATACCTTCTCCTCATCATCTTTTGTCTCAGAAGATTGGCCACTAATCAACTCCTCAGGAGCTTTGTAAGAAATTTGAACTCCATCATAACCATTCTTTAAATAAGAAACATTTTCACTTGGATAAATCATTCTCCAATCAGTTTCATTCAAATACTTATTAGAAGCCTCATTATAATAATACATTTCAACCATTTCACTAACATTACCAGTAAATTCTTTAACACTTAAATCAGCATCAAAAGAAATAATTGTACCATTTGTCTCTTTATTTAAGTTATATGAAGTTTGCATTCCACTCAAAGTAACTCTTATAATTTGATTATCACCATCAATCAAATTTTCCACATTAGCAATCTTCAATTCATCATTAGCATAAAATAAATCCATATTTTTTATTTGAGCCTCTGCAATTGCCTGAGGTAATCTAATCTCAAATACTGGATTTTCATATAAATCAGATGTATCCTCACTATTATTTAATCTAATTTTAAAATTAACATTCTCATTTTTCACAGTTGCTGAAATTTCTTTTTGAGAAATTTCAAGTTTTGCAGAAGAACTTGTAGGTAAAATATCAATAGAAGTATCAGCAACACCTAAGTCATCAGTAGCTCCTTCTTTATATGTAATAATTCCATGTGAAGAATTTACTAAACTAGTAAATAACTCAATTTGGTCTTTTGTAAAGCTCAATTTAGAAATAACCTTTGTACTAAAAACTGAAAGTGTTCCATCAGCAATAGGTTCAGAAGTTCTTACTTTTACTTTAGAAATTGGTGCTTGAAATTCATAATCAAAATTACCATTCTTATCAGCATCAGTAGAACAATCAAACTCGGCAATTACTTCATCATTCAAATTCAAAATTTGAACTTTACCACTTTCTCCTAAAATACTCATCAAATTCTCTTTTGAAAAAATCATCTTTTTATATACAGACATCATTTCATCAGCATTATTAGTATGATAAGCATTTTGTCCATCTGAAAAATATTCATCACCATCAATAATTTCCATAGAAGAAATTAAATCAGCTCTACTAATATTCAAAATATCTTTCTTATTATATGTAATTTCATATTTTTCATTTTCACTATTAGCCATCAAATAACCCCTGCTAATAGGATCAACATTATTTTCTTTTGTATATTGTACAATTTTTCCAACAGGTTTAGTTAAATCATAACTAACATCAATTTTTTGAGGTTCAGAATTTCCTGAATAACTATTAACTGTATATTCCATCGTACTAGGAATAACATCATCAGAAACCTTTTCACCTGTGTATAATAAAGTAATAACAAATTTATCTTCATCACCAGAATTATAAACTTTTCCATCAACTTCATTATTTTCAACATTTATAAATAAATTATTTTCTTCAACTCTATATTTAGCATCAGCTACAACACAATTATTATCATCTCTACCTTGTGTATAAGCTAATTTTGTCATTTGAACTTCTGCACTTTCAAATTTCATTCCGTTCACTTGAGGAATACCAATTTTCATTTCTGTATTTTTAATTGGTAAATTATTTTCACCAACATTTCCAGAAATCTTAGTTTCAATCTGTAAAATTTTTCCCTTAGCACCGTCTTTTTCATAATCAATATTTTTAATCAATTGATATTCCATTTTCGTAGAAGTATGTTCTTTCCAAGAAAGACTTAAATCAATATTTTTCTCTATTTTATGCTCGATTCCATCATTATCAACATATACACCAGAAAAAATTATTTTATTAACTCTGCTAAAATAATCAGAAGAAAAAATCTTTTCACGAACAAATCCAATAGGAATTACAACCTTCTGATTTTGTCCCTGAGTCAACTCTTGAAGTTTAATTTGATTGTCTTTTATCTGTACATTTTGATTATCCTTTATCGTAAAATTAGAATTATCATCAAGCTTCAAATATCCACTCTTTAAATATCCCTTTTCTTTCACGTCAATTTCAAAATTAATGTTCAGATTATTTTCATTAACATCACAATCAAGCGAACTTGCTTTTTCAACACTTCCACTCGAAAAATAACCTATAACATTAATCGCATTATCAAAATTGTCTGCACCAAAACTATAATTAGTCAAAATCGGCAAACAATCAAAAAATATTAATAAAAAAACAATATAAAAAGCAATCAGCTTTTTCAAAATCTTCTTTCTTTCTTGCATAATAATTTTTTCCCTTCTACTACACTTTATCAAGCATACTTAATATTTATATTAATAGAATTACTAAATCTGTCAATATAAGATTTTTACAGACATAAATATTTATTTTTCTCTTTATTTACGGAAATACACAAATTCGCCAAATATATTTTTTTTATTAAATTTCAGTTACATTTCAATAATTTAAAATATTTCGCACAAAAACCATCTCTTTTTCATACTATATATAAAAACAAGGCATATACTAAAATTAGGAGGTTACAATGAATAAATTAGATATGAATGCAATTATGAAAATGCTATCAAAAATGGATAAAAAAGACTTGGAAGTTGGGCTTGCCAAAGCACAAGAGATATTAAAACAAAAAGGTGTTGAAAACAGTAGCAATAATAACAATACAAAATAGAAAAAATATCATTGGTGACATTGACTCAAAAATATCAGTTTTCAATGTTACCAATGACAAATAAAACACAAACAAAAAGGAGGTATTTTCATGGATCCAGAATTATTAAATCAAATATCCAACTTACTCTCAGACAAAGACATTGACCTAAATCAAATCTTAGAAAACTTTCAAACAAATACAACAGATGAAAATACCCAAAACACAAACGAAGAACAAACAAAAATAGACCCAGAAATGATTTTGAAATTTCAAAAGATTCTAACACTCTTAAATCAAAACAAAAACTCAAAAGACGAAACACTACTCCGAGCACTAAAACCCTACATGAGAGATTCCAGAAAAGAAAAAATTGACCAATACATAAAACTACTACATATATTAAACTTATTTGAAAAATTTCAAGAAATGGGAGGCAATTTAAGTGACTTTTTATAATCCATTCTTTGCAAACCTTCCCATATTTCCATTTGAAAAATCCACAAAACACGCACCAACAGTGGATAACAATAGAAAAAAATCAACAAACAATACATACAATGAAAAGAAAGAATCAAACCCAGTAATCCCAAGCGATTTCACTCAAAAAAATAAAGAAGAATCCCCACAAACACAAACACAAAAAAATAACCATCAACATCTCCCTAACCTAGGAAAAATCAATGATTATTTACAAGAAACAGATAGTCTTATCTTACTCGCACTATTATACTTTTTATATACACAGAAAACATCAAGTGGACCACTAATGATTTGCCTTTTATTACTCTTATTAGACAATGACTAACCTATCTCAATATTCTCACCATCCAAAAATATAAAAGGCACTTTATAATTATTTTCTGGAATCTCTTTTAAAACATTAGCAATTCTAACCTGAGTAGGTTCAATAGAATTAGCACAAATAATAGCCTTTTTATTTCCATTAGCTCCTGCATGAGCAAGCCCTCTAATTTTACCTGTTACAATAATATTTTCACCAGCTATTACTTCAGCACCACCATTTAAATCACCTAAAATAGCAATACTACCAGAAAACTCCTCACGTTGACCAGAACGTAAATTTCCTCTTATAAATTTAGTTTCTGATTGTTCAACAGAACTCTCAAACGTTTTCTTAATTGCGTGTAGCCCTAGGAGTTCGCCAGTTCTTTCAAACATAATTCTATTATCAATTTTCTCCTCCAAAACCTTTTTTACAGAAGCTTGTTCACTTTCTTTCAAAGCTTTACCTACTATAAGTATAGGTCGTGGATCTTTATCATAATATTTCTTAATACGAGGCAACTTAATCTTAAATTCTTGAAGAACATCCTCAAAGTCTGTCGCAGCATTAATTGTAATCTTAATCTCATCATTTGTACTAGAAATTCTTAAACAACTTCTCATCTTCCTCATCCCTTTTAAACACATATTCTCTCTCTCAAAAACAAATATATTATATCATCATTTTTATCATTTGTGTTTATAAATTAACAATTTTTTCAAATACCTCATAAACAAATTATCAACCCAATATTCTCTGCACACTATTTATGCATTGTCCTTATATAAGCAACGTGTGAAAAAACACTCACACATATTTTTTCACACACTCAAACCTTCTAATTTCTAACACTAATTAGTTTAGAACTACACATTTTATCTAACAAATTCCATTTCAGAAGAAGCAGTAACATCTTCATTAATCTCTTGGACATTCATTCCGAAATACTCACTAATAATATCTCTAACAACTTCAGCAACATAGTAACCATGTCCACCGCCTTCAACCATGCCAACAACGGCAATTTCAGGATTATCAAAAGGAGCAAAACCAACAAACCATGCATTGATAATATCATTACCATCTTTGTCAACACCAGCCTCTGTAGAACCAGTTTTTCCTCCAACTGCAATACTAAATCCTTGGAAAATCTTAGCAGCAGTACCGGTATCATCAGTAACTCCTCTCATACCTTCTAAGACAGCATTCATATTCTCATCACTAATATCTAAACTTTCAGTATCTTTTGCAGTAATCCCTAACTTCTCATTAACGTAATCTTGTATCTCTGTTGCAGAAACCTGCTTACCATCTGAAGTCACAATATTTTTTATTAATGTAGGATTAACAACCTTACCTCTATTAGCAATCATAGCAATATACTTTGCAACCTGAATTGGAGTGAAATCATTATAACTCTGTCCAATTGAAGCTGACAATAATGTACTTTCTGGAGCAGTATCATGTTTTTCCTCAACAGTCTGAGGTGAAGCCAATGTACCACTTGCCTCATAAGGCAATTCAATTCCAGTTTTTCTACCTAATCCGAAATAATTAGCATATGCAGACAATTTTTCTAAACCAAGTCTCCAACCAGTTTCATAAAAATAATAGTTACAAGACTTTTCCAAAGCTCCAATAACATTTAAACTACCATGACCAACATGAGCAGTATCATAAATCCAACAATGTGGTTTTCTTCCTCTTGGATAAATACCAGTATCATTTATTCTTTCTTTAGTTGTTATTTTTCCCTCTTGTAAACCAGCAATAGCAGTAACCATTTTAAAAATAGAACCAGGAGCATATGTACCCTGAATTGCTCTATTCATAAGAGCTGAATTAGCATTATATTCTGCATACTTTGTCTGACTAATTCCATTTAAAAATTGTTCAGGTTCAAAATCAGGACAACTAACCATTGCAAGTATCTCACCAGTTTTAACATTAATAACCACTGCCGAACCACCCTGCGCATTATACTGTTTACCAAAACCACCAGAACGTATTTTTTCAATATTATTCTTCAAAGCATTTTCAGTAATATTCTGAAGATTTGAATCAATTGTAAGAACAACATTTGAACCACCAACAGCTTCTTTTGTAGTATATTCACCTGTAGTAGTTCCATCAACCGTCATATCAATTTGTTTAGTTCCATTTTCACCTTTTAAATAATCTTCAAATAAACGTTCTATACCAGTTCTACCTATATAATCATCTTTTTGATACTTATCTTTGTTTTGTTCATATTCATCTTCATTTATCTTACCAATATACCCCAAAACATGTGAAGCCAAACTACCCTGAGTATATACCCTATTTGATTTTGTCTCAATAGAAACACCTGGCAAAACATCTCCTCTTACATTTATCTCCAAAGCACTTGCCCTAGAAACATTTGAAGCAATATCAATTGCATTAGTTGAAGAATAGCCCTCATATTCCAAAGTATATCTAAGACCAATAATTTTACGCGCTTTTACCACATCATCTTCTTTTACTTCATACTTGTCCTTCATTACATAAAAAGCTTCTTCTGGGCTCGCCTGATTAGATATTTTGTATTTATTCTGCCAATCAGTCAATTGTTCTTCATTATCAAAATTATATTGAAATGGTTGAACAGATATTGGAAAATCATCAACATATTTATCACCATTTTTCTCAAATATCTCTGATAACACAAGCATCGCATTATTCATTTCCTCATCAGATGCCTTTGTCTTAAACAATTGAACATTAAATCCCATTTGCGTATCTGCCAAAACTGTTCCAGTTCTATCAAGAATTTTTCCTCTGGCAGCCTGAATTATAGCCTCTTTAGAAAGTTTCGTATTTGATGTTTCTCTATATTCTTTTCCATGAATAATTTGTAAATTAAAAAGCTGTATAAGTAATATGATTCCGAACTATGTAGATAAACGTATTTAATAAATTAAATCTAAAATTCGTTTTCTCTGTTTCTGTTTTATTAAGCAAACTACACCTTCTTTCTAAAAATATCTTGTTAATATATTTTTTTGTTTAAATTGTCTTTCCAAAATAGCTCCTAATTTTAAAAATGCATTATAAAAAATAAGTATTAACATTGAATTATAAAAAACTTCAATTAATAAAATCTTTGAAAATGCCTCTATTTCAACAGGTATTTCAAGAATTATTATATTTAAAAAATAATTTGCAATTTCGCAAATAATTGTCATTCCAATAACCATTATTAAAATAGTAAATTTATTATCTTTAGAAAAGTTTTTATCAAAATAATTTGCAATAATTGCAACTAAACAAAACATAATTGCAGTTACTCCCAATGTTTTTCCAATTACCAAATCTAACGTTATTCCAGTAAGTAACGCAATACAAATTGAAAATTTATTATCAGTAAACAATCCTAAAAACAATATAAAAATAATAAAAATATTCGGTCCCACTCCAGCTATTGTAAACCAATTAAAAAAATCAGCTTGAATAAAATATAATAAAATAAAAATAAAATACATAAGGAGACCTATTAGAAATTTTTTCATAAAAATCCTTTCTATGCCATTATTTTATAACAAGTACAGTGTATAGTTTTGAAAAATCAACTGCAGTATCAATAATAGCATATCGATCTGTAATATTTTTTGTATTTACAACTTGTTTTATAGTACCAATTGTAATTCCTTTTGGATAAATTCCACCAATACCTGAAGTTACAACACTATCACCAACTAATAATTCAGAAGAAGTATCAATATAAGAAGCATTTAAACATTTAGAATTTTCGACTGAACCCTTGCAAATAATACTCTCATCAGAAGTACTAATCATTGCACTAACTGAACTAGCACTATCAACAATAACTTGAACTTTTGCTGTATTTTCGGTAACTGAAATAACATGTCCAACTAAGCCTTTATCAGCAATTACAGTCATATTTTTTTCTATACCCTGTTTTGAACCTGCATTTATTACAATATTACTACTATAATTACTAACATCCTTATCTATAACATACGCCGGAATAGTTTCATACTCTTGATATTTTTCAGTCAAGTTAGCATATTCTTGCAACTTTGAATTCTCAGCCTTTAGCACTTCCAATTCTCTAACCTGTGTTTCCAACTCTTGATTCTTTTTTTTCAAATCTTCATTTTCTTTTTTCAAAGAATCTAAATTTGAAAAGAATTCTGTATCCCCTGTAACCTTGTGTCTTAACATAGTCCATGCGTTTTGCACAGGCATAATAAATGAAGTTGCAAAACTTTCCGCATATGATAAATTATCTCTATTAACATTTGTTAATATAACAAGTAATATCAAAACAATAGCTATAATTATTGTTCCCATAGCACCTGAACGTTTATTTTTATACATATTTTAAACTCTCCTCTTAGTTTTTAACTCTCTCATCATGCTATCATCATTCATAATTTTATGTATTCCCAAAGCAGCACACTCCATAGGTTTTTCTGCAATAACAGCATCTATCTTTAGTTTTTCTTTAATTAATTCATCAATCTTATCAATACAAGCCCCTCCACCTGTTATCATGACACCTTTTCTATATACATCATTTAATAATTCCGGAGGTGTTCTATCTAGTGTTTCCCTAATAATTTCGATGATTTTATTAATAGAATCTCTTATAGCTTCATTCACCTGAAAAGCATTCACTTTTATCTTTTTAGGAAATCCAGTAAGCAAGTCTCTGCCTGTAATTTCTCGATTTTGATTAATCACTGGTTTCACAGAAGCAAGCTCGATTTTTAAATACTCAGCAGTATTTTTACCAATTTCAACATTAAATTTTTTTCTAATATATTGAATAATATCTTCATCTAAGTCATCACCAGCAACCCTCAAATAATTACAAGCGACTATTTTTCCTAATGCAATAATTGCAATTTCAGTCGTTCCACAACCCAAGTCAACAACCATTGAAGCCTCTGGACTAGAGATATCCATATTAGCACCAATTGCAGCAGCTAAAAGTTCTTCAACAAAGCATATCTCTTTTGCCCCTGTATCTAAAACAAGTTTAAGTACTGCTCTTTTCTCAACCTCAGTCATACCAACATGTAGATTAATCAAAACTCTTGGATTACCTATATTTTCAGTTTCCTGTAGTTCACTTATAATTTTTTCAATTATCATTTCAACAGCATTCAAATTGGCAATTCCACCATGCAACAATGGTCTAAGAGCCTCTATTTTCTCAGGAGTCTTTCCTATCATATCCTTTGCTTCTTGCCCAATTGCTACAATATTATTTGTCTTTTTTTCTATAGCAATAATAGCTGGTTCGTTTCTTATAATTCCTTTATCTTTTAATACAATTAATATCGATGATGTACCTAAATCAATTCCAATATTCTTACCATGAAGCTTAAAAAAATTCATATACCAACAATCCTTCCAAATGTCTAAATTTATTCATTTATGCTAAAGAAAAGCACTTTTATATTCTCCATCCCCAATTACAATATGATCTAATAATTTTATTCCAAACAATTCAGCACACACACTAATTCTCTTTGTTACCTCAAAATCCTCTTTGCTAGGTGTTGCATTACCACTTGGATGATTATGAATTAAAATAATTTTATCAGCACCCATTTTTATAGGTTCAGCTAAAATCTCCTTTGGTTCTATTACTGCATAATTTGTTCCTCCCAAAGACACATCAAGAATTCTTAAAATTTTATTCTTTGTATTCAAAATAACAACTTTTACAATTTCTCTTTTTTCAAATCTCATTTCTTCCATAAAAATTCTTGCAACATCATTAGATGATTTGATAAAAACTTCATTTTCCATTGGTTTAGACAGCCTTTTAGCAATTTCCATAGTCGCCTTTAATCTAATCGCCTTAACTCTTCCTATGCCTTTTATCTTTTTTAATTCTTCCAATGAAATTGTTTGTAACACTCTAAATTCGTTTTCAGCAAAACCATTTCCTAATGAAATAACTTTATGTGCCAATTGAATCGCAGTCTCATCTTTTGTCCCACTCTCTATAATAATTGCCAACAATTCTGAATTTGTTAAACATCCCTCACCATACATTTCTAATTTTTCATATGGTCTTTCATATTTTGGCAATTCGTTCATCTTTATTGTCAAATGTCATCCTTTCTATTGCCCACTTTATAATTTATTATAAATAAATGCTGCTATAATCATTCCCACAATACTTGCAACATTTATTTTTATACGTAATTCTACACTTATTCTTAATATACTTAAATCAACCCCCACAGGTCCATTAGTTCCAAATTCTTCTCCATATGCTAACCATGAAAGCCAACTTACTTGTGAAGCAAAATTAGCTATAAGTCCTCCTATAACTATTCCACATAATAAAAAAATCAAAAGTATCCATAAATTTTTTTCTCTAATCATTTTAATTTGTTCCTTTCCAAGGTATAAATTAACTTGAAAAACTTTTCAAAATTCATGTATCTTTTTTCAATTATACCTTTATCTTTTGTTACGGATTATTACATTTTAGCATACAAGTATTATATATTCTCAACACCATTTTTTCAAGTTTTTTTCCTAGTTTTCCAAATATTTATCATTTATTTTTTTAAAATAAGATGCTACAATTTATTTAAGATTACTTTTTATAAAGGAGTTTTGCAAATGTCAAACTATAATTATATATATGTACCATTAATCGCATTAGAAAAGAAAAACATTTCAAAAGAATCACTTATGCAAGATTCTAAAGAATCACAAGATTTTTTGAACGATATTGTACGCCAAAAATCCCCATTTGCACAATTAACAAATATATTTTTAGTACATAACTGCTTAGTTATAGCAATAAAAAATAAATCAATAATCACATTTGATAGAGAAGATTACTTTTCCCAATTTAAAAAATGTATCAAATCTACTCCATACATAGACCAAATAAAAATTGATAACAAAAAAAGAGAAATATCCATAAATTCAAATATTTCCCCTATTTTTTATAATTTGCTATATGAATTTTTAGTATAAATAATTCTGTGGGTTTTGACATACACCATTTATCCTAATTTCTAAATGTAAATGTGGTCCAGTAGAATTTCCTGTTGTACCAACTCGTGAAATTATTTGTCCTTGTGAAACCTTTTGACCAGCTGAACAACAAACTGAATCACAATGTGCATAATATGTTTGAACTCCATTACCATGGTCAACTACAACTAAATTACCATATGTACCTTTAGGACCTGCATATGTAACAGTTCCAGCAGCCGCAGCTCCAATAGGAGTGCCTTTTGTAGTTGCAATATCTAAACCTGTATGCATTCCCCTACTACGTTTTCCAAATCTAGATGTGATAGTCCCTGAAATCGGTCTAGCTAACGAAACTCCAATAGCTTTATTAGCGAATGAAACATTTTGTGATGTATTAACAGTTCCTAGAGCAGTTCTTTTTGCTGTAGTTGTTGTCGTAGTAGGCGTTTCAACTGTATTTTGAACAACCTGTGGAGCAACATACAAAGATGCAACAACATTTTCAACAGCAGTTTGCTCTAATTCATCTGAAGAATATTTAGCAACATAAGATATATCACTAACATTCGTACTATTTTTTCCTTTTAAATCATTAATTACTTGCTCAGCTTCTTCAGAAGATGAAACATAAGCTTTTTCTTCACCCTGATACATAATAGCATAACTTCTATAATATGGTGTACCTGAAGAAATCACAGTATCAAAAACTTTTTCTTCATCAGGTTGAACATCCTTTTTTGAATAACAAACTTCATAATCAGGCATTTGGTCTATTTCATAAAAAGCAACTTTTTCACCATCTCCTGATTTTTTATAATCTTCTATTTTTTCTTCCAACTGCTTTTTCGTATCAACATAACCAATTAATTCACCATTTAATTTAACAGCATACATTGGTCTAAACAAAAAATACAGTATACCCAAAATCAAAAGTAAAGATATTATAAGAATTATCATCAACTTAATCGACTTTCTAACGTGTATAAAAAGAGTTCTCATTTGTTTTCCTTTCACATAAATATCCATTAAATTCTTTTTAATTTCAAAATTCGTAAATATTATATATTAAAATTTGATTTTTCTCAAAATCAAATTACAGCATTATTATTGATTATCTACCCAATAGCTCTGATATACTTTAATTTATTCACTTTTTCTCAGCATTTCTTAAAATATTTAGGGAAACAAGGAATTACAAGATTTTCCAAGATACAAACAAAATTTTACATACACATTTTTCAAATGATTTTCTATGCTAAACATGCATATTTAAAATGAAAACGGACATACTAAACATAACATTTATATTAGGAGGAAAAAATGGCAAATTTAAGTCAAATTGAATTACAAAATTTAAGACATCTTATAGGAATGCAAGATACAAATTTTCAAAAATTAACTAACTATGCAAATACTTGTACAGATCCACAGATTAAGCAAATATTTACAAAATCAGCACAAGACACATTAAACACAAAACAAAAGTTAATGGCATTTCTATCAGAATAATTTAAAACGGAGGTTACAATGGAAGAAAAATATATGGTTAACGACATTTTAGAAGGAACAAAAAGTTCCTTAAAAACATATGCTGGTGTAATAGTAGAAACAGAAAACACAAATCTAAGACAAACACTACAAGAAATAAGAAATTCATCAGAAACATTCCAATATGATTTATACAGAGTCGCAAACATAAAAGGATATTACACACCATCAGCACAAGCAACACAAACAGAAATCAGTCAAGTCAAAACTGAAGTACAATCTTAGCAACATTTATCAAAGCACAGAATTTGTTTTATAAATTCTGTGCTTTGATATTTTATTCTGAAAAATAAAAACATATACTCACATTTAGCAATAATAAGAATATATTAATTATAGGTGATATAAATGGAATTATTAAAATTAGGTTCTACAGGAACACTTGTCCAATATCTGCAAAGTACACTAAAAACACTTGGATTCTACAAAGGCAATATTGACGGAATATTTGGAAATCAAACTAAAAACGCAGTAATTACATTTCAACGAGAATTTGGAATTCCACAAGACGGTATTGTTGGGCCAAACACATGGAATAAATTATCAGCATTTTTCTATATTGTGCCCACAGACATATCCTATGGTTCAAACATATTATCAATAAATTCCCAAGGATTCGCCACAAAGTTTCCATTCTTAGAACAAGGCAACATAGGATATTCTGTTCTCAAAAAAGAATTAAAATATTTTAAATTTGGGCGTGGTCCTAAGCAGATATTTTACAGTGGAGCCATTCATGGAAACGAATGGATAAATACAACACTTTTAATGAAATTTTTAGAAAATCTATGCACCGCATATTTAAACAGAGGAAACATATGGGGATACCCAGCTTCATCGCTTTTCAATCAATACACATTATATGTTGTACCTCTAGCTAATCCAGATGGAGTCGATTTAGTAGTTGGTAATATAAAAAAATACCATCCACAAAGTTATAACTCAGCCCAAAAATTATCTCAAAACTATCTCACTATACCATTTCCAAATGGTTGGAAAGCAAATATAGAAGGCATTGACCTAAATCTCCAATTTCCAGCAGAGTGGGAAACAGCACGCAACAATAAATTCGCACAAGGTTACACAAAACCAGGTCCACGTGACTACGTCGGTCCCTCACCATTATATGCACAAGAAGCAAAAGCACTATACAATTTCACATTAAGCAAAAACTTCTCATTAATACTTGCATATCATTCACAAGGAGAAACAATATATTGGAAATTTTTAAACTATCTTCCACCACGCTCATATGAAATCGGTAGACATTTTAGCCAAGTAAGTGGTTACTTATTAGAAAACACACCATACACATCAGGATTTGCAGGCTACAAAGACTGGTTTATCCAAAACTACAATCTCCCAGGATACACTATCGAAACAGGTTTAGGAGAAAATCCTCTACCAATCTCACAATTCCAAGACATCTATAACAAAAATATAGGTATATTAATTTTAGGTATGCTACTTATATAAACTATCCTAATAACAAAAAAGTATAGAAACAATTATTCATTTTCTATACTTTT
Source organism: uncultured Clostridia bacterium (assembly GCA_934149115.1). Classification (GTDB taxonomy): domain Bacteria; phylum Bacillota; class Clostridia; order TANB77; family CAG-508; genus UMGS1994. Next base: position 28,784 of record CAKPDW010000003.1, on the reverse strand, counting down.
TTATTTTTTATATACAATTATTTACAAAACTTAGTATATAATCTTTTCAGTATGTTTTTTAGATAATTCATTTAAAACAGCACAAACATAATAATCTTTTTCTATTATGTCTACATCTATATTTGACCTTTCTTTTATAATTTGTAAAAAATTCTTGAATTCTTTTTCTTTCAAATGTAAATACATAAAATCTCCTATCTTGCTAATACAAATAATTTATCTAATATTTTCTTGTTATTTGTTTCTCTTGCATATTTTATAATTTTTTCAAAATCTAAGTTATAGTCTTTTATAATTTTATATAAAATTTCATTAGGGTTTTCTACTTCAATATTAATTTTATCCTTATTTTCTAAAATATCTATAAATTGCAAATATTTATAATTTTCATTTGTAATTTCTATTTTAGGTTTTATAATATATGTTCTTAATTTTTCGTCAAATTGTTTATGATATTTACATTCATTTGTAACTATCTCTGTAATATTAGGTACTTGTGTTGTAAGCCCAATCCTATTAAATAATTTTGCACCTACAATATAACCCTTTATATTTCCATTTCTATCCACTAAATATTTTAACTCTCTTAATCGATTAGTATTTAGTGGTACTTCTCCAAATATGCTAATTGCTGGTTTATAATATACTCCTTTATATTCTGCTTTAATAAATCCTTCTTTTTTTAATCTATTTAAAATAACATTTATATTTTTTAATACATTTTCTTTTTCATCTTCCTTACATTTTTCAATTACATATTTTTTTATTTCATCAATAAATATTGGCTCATCTTCTGGATATTGTTCTATACATTCTAATACAGTTTTACAAATATTCATTATTTTTGCCTCCTTGTTATTATAATGTATGTATAATTAATATTTTTATACTTTATAATAACATTGTACTTTTTTTTTATGATTTTGTCAAACTTGTTATTTCTTCCTCAATTCAATAATATAATATATAAATACAATTTTGAGGATTTTATTTAATGATAAATATTGATTCTACTACAGTTGCAGTTGAAACATCAGCTGAACTAAAAAGCATTTTAATTGAATGGATAGAAAATACAGGTATCCTATTCAAAGTAATTACACCCTTGTATAACGGTGAATCTTATTCCACATTTATCAATTGGATACTATCAAACAAATTATTATAATTCCAATAAGAACAAAAGCTGACATTAATAACATTTGCACCAATTATAACATTTTTTAGTCCACGTCTTTGTTCGTACACGAAATTTGCAAAGCAAATTTCTATACATTGTTATTTTATATATATAATCACAATCCTCACATCAATAAATTACCTTTGTTTTATAACATTTTTTACAAACTTTATTATACACAATAACCGTATTACTCTTGTATCTTTGATTTTTACTCTGTATAATTGCTACATTTTTTAGAATCTTCCATTTTCTATTACACTTTCTGAACTTGAAAGGTAATTTCAGTACTTCCATCTTTTGCAATTGTCTCTAACTCTACAGTTAACAATCCTGTCTCTGAATCATAAGTGTAATTTGCATCCGTTCCATTTACCCTAACACTATTTTCCACTAAACTAATTAATAATGGATCCAAAGTATCTGTAAATGTTGGTTTTTCAAATGGATTTTCTGCTGAGTTTGAAATTGTAACTGTATACGCTAAGTTACCACTAGCACAGTTTTGTTTGTCAACTGTTTTTACAATTGTCAATTCAGCAATCATTTCAGTTATAACTGCCTCTGATGTTAACGTTGTAGGTATAGCATCATAGTCGCCAGTTACATTTGCAATATTACTTAATGTTACATCTGCCATATTTTTCGCCTCCTACTTATATTGTATGGTCAACATTCAATTTCAATTTCTGCCACATAGCATTCAAGAATTTTTTGCAAAATACTATGAAAAATGATATAATATTGTTTACATAAGTATTATGTGGATTGTGTTTTAATTTCACAATCAAATTTAATGTTTAGAAAGGAATGTGATATTGCAAAAAAAACTTTAGTTACTAATCAACCACTTCAAAGGAGGAAACATTATGTATTTAGTATTTAAAGGAGTTTTAAGTCCAAAATTTGAAATTGTAACAGCAAAACACGAAACAAAAAATTTTCCAGCAAAAGTTTCTTTTCTGCCAGATGTAGACATGATAATTATTCATGATAGTACTCCAGAAATTGTAAACATGGCAATACCAATGTTTAGAACATATTTTTCAGAATTAACTATGTATGAAACAGACACATTGCCACATTCGCTGGAATCACAATTTCAACAGATGTTAAACAATGCATCTGAAGAATCACTCGCAAAGTTCGAAGAATTCTGCAAAGAATACTCTGGTAACGAGATTGTAATAACTACTGTATCAAATAATGTTATTAAAAGCTCAAATGCATCCGAAAAAGCAGTTTTAAAACACTTTGGCTATGCATTCAAAACACTGGATTCCAGTAAACCTGTAGATGAACAAATCCCTGTATTCTTACGGAAAATGAAAATGGACTTTACAAGTGACTTGCTTGTTGATACATTCAAAATCGTAAGAAATCAATCTACAATTAATTACACCAGATTGTCAAAAGATTTGAAAAAAATATACCCTGATTGTCCAGAAATAAGCATTAATAGGAAACTAAAAAAATTTTCATTACAATGGTTATCCAAACACCCAGAGCTGAATTCCAAACAGAATCACGTATCACTCACAACAGTTTTAAAACTGTTTGACCAAGCCTTTTCATAGACTATTTCTAAACATCAAAAAAGAAGTCGATAATAATTCGGCTTCTTTCTTTTATATATACACTTCTAAAAAGAATCTGATTCATATTGAGTTCCACTCGGAATATTTCTATTCTGTAAATTTGTACCTGCAAAAGCATAATGTCCAATATACTTCAATCCTTTATTAAATTGAACAGAACCATTTTGCAAGGCAGAACAATCTTTAAAAGCAGAATCCTCAATCGTTTCAAGCTTATCATTACATACAACTAATGATAAATTATTTGTACATCTCTCAAAGGCAGATTTTTTAATAATCTTTACTGAATCTCCTAAAGTAACACTAGTCAAATTATTACATCCAATAAAAGTTTTTTGCTGTATTTCAGTAATTCTAGTATTACCATTAAAATTAATTTTTTTCAATTTTGGTTGTCCCCAATTAACAGAAGCAAAAGCTTCTTCTCCAATATATTCAAGAGCCTCTGTCATATTAAGTTCTTCAATTGCACCATTAGCAAAAGCACGTTTTTCAATCCTTGTTAACGAATCAGGAAATACAACATTAATTGAATTATTCGCATTGGAACTATTCATAAAACATCCTTCAGGAATTATTTTTAATGAACTTTCAAATTGAATATTCTTAAGATTAATACAATTTGAAAAAGCATATTTTCCTAAAGAAGTTGTTCCAATAACTACATCACTAAGATTTTGTGCCATAGAAAAGACTCCATTTCCAGCAGAATTACCATCAGGTATATGACACTCTGGACCTATAACAATTTTATTAACTTGACTAAAGCCTCTTCCATTAAATGCGTCTATATCAATATTTTTAGCATTTACATACATAACATCTAAGCTAATAGTTGAACCAATTATTGAATTCTCAACATTTTTTATTGAACTAGGTATTTTTAAAACTCCACCATTAATATTAATATTAGTAAACGCATCTGTTCTAATACCCACAACAGGTTGTCCATTGCTTTGATATGCAGGTATTATCAAGTTTTTCCAATTAATAGCATCTGTAAAAAATCTTGTATATTTAGAATCATTACGATGCAAATTGCAAAATTCTATATTAATCCCTGTAATATATCCATCATTATCAAAAGAAAACATATCGCTTGAAGCTGTATAACACTCATTTTCCCACTCAATACTGCTTGAAGCAACATTTAATCTATCAAAATCTTCCTTTGGTCTAGGATATTTCTTTCCATTAATTTTTATTGTTTTCTCTGCATACACAGTATGAGTTACATCATTAATATAATATTCTGAATCATACATTAGATTTACATCAATCAAATCAACATTTATTAAATAATAAACATCACCATCATTAGGATTGAAAAATTCATCATCACCCTCCATCTGCATTCTCGTCTTAGATACATCTTGTTCAATAGGCAATGTTCCCTTTTCAATATAATACATTTGAGCCTTATTTTCTATCTCCTCAACATCAGCTCTCATGTTTCCAAAAGCCTCCATTTGTATAGAATTTCTCGCGTAATATACAATAACTGATAAAATTACTGCAATTACAATAATCATAGATGTAACAGTAATAATCGTAACTCCATTCTCTCTCGATAAGAACTTTTTCATACTCAATTTCTCCTATTTCTCATCTTTTGTTTCAACATCATCCTTTTTTATTTCCTCAAAAAATTCTTTAAATCCTAAAGCAAAAACAGCAACTACTATGAGCAAGAAAGATAACGCCTTCCAAATACCACTTTCTAATAAAATAATTGCAAACATTCCCAAAGAAGCACTTATGCAATATAAAATCACAACAGCTTCCTTCTGTGAAAATCCATGCTTTAATAACTTATGATGTAAATGTCCAGCATCAGGTTTCATAATCCCCTTAATTGATCTGCTTTTTATAACCCTTCTAACAATTGCAAATAATGTATCAAATATAGGCAATCCTAAAATAATTATTGGTAATACAACCACAAGCGCTGTATACGTTTTCGCAACACCTAAAATCGAAATAACAGCCAATGAATAACCTAAAAAGTTTGAACCAGTATCTCCTATAAATGTTTTAGCTGGATTCAAATTATATGGTAAAAATCCAACCAAAGCACCTATTAATGAAGTAATCATAATAATTGATACTGCTGGTGAACCATTTAAAGCAAAAATAATTAACATTGATACACATGAAATTATTGAAATTCCAGAAGATAAACCATCTAAACCATCAATTAAGTTTATTGCATTTGTAATTCCAACAATCCATCCTATAGTAACTATTGTTGACAATGTACTTAAGAAATTAGTTGAATCACTAAATCTTTTAAAAAAGTCAATATGAGAAATATCAATTCTAATACCTGAAGCAACTACAGCACAAGCAGCTAAAATTTGTACAACCAATTTTGTTACAGCTGAAAGTCCTTTCACATCATCAAAAAAACATGTAACTACAATTAAAGCCATTCCAATAAAAAAGCCACATAATTTTAAATGATAATTTCCATCACTCAAATTAATCTGATTCTCCAAAGTCAAACTAATCAATAAATATAATATTGATACCAAAAATCCACATACTACAGCGACTCCACCTAATCTAGGCATAACAACCTTATTAATTCTTCTTTCATCCTTGGGACTATCTACAGCACCTATTTTTTTAGCCAATTTGATAGTTTTAGGTGTTATCATAAACGCTGTAATAAAAGCTAACAGAAACGCAATAATAATATCTCCCCACATAACTAAAACTCCTTATTTCATATTTTTTTCTTCAATTTCTTTTATCATTTCTAATCTCTCAAGATATCTTCCATTTAAGAACTCTGCATTCTGCCAAACCTTAATAATTTCAATTGCATCATCCTTAGTAATAAAATCTCCTGCTAAAACTAAAACATTCAAATCAGAATGCTGTTTTCCATCCTCTGCTGACATTACAGAAGAACATATACCAGCACGAATCCCCTTGAACTTATTAGCAACCATTGACATACCAATACCAGAACCACAAATTAAAATAGCTCTATCCTTTTCAACATCCATATCAGTACAAACCTTGCTTGCTATAAGTGGATAATGAGTAACTTCTGTAGAATAAGTACCATAATCCTTAAATTCAACATTTTGAGATTCAAAATATTTTTTTATTTCCTCTTTTAATCCATACCCTCTATGGTCAGCACCCAAATAAATCATATCATTCTCCCTTTCTATCAATATATAGTAGTATATCATTGTATACACCAATTTACAAGCCAGAACAAATTTGAAATTTTTCGATTTTATAAGTAAAAAAAATAGGAAAACATCTAATGACATTCTCCTATTTCCAAAATATTAAACATAACCTAGTGGATTTAAAGTACTTCCGTTATATCTAATTTCAAAATGCAAATGAGGTCCAGTTGAATTACCTGTTGTTCCAACAGCCGAAATATTTTGACCCTGTGAAACTGTTTGACCAACAGAAACATATAATGCATAACAATGTGCATAATATGTTTGGTAACCATTACCATGGTCAATAATAACTAAGTTTCCGTAAGATCCTTTTCTTCCAGAAAAAATAACAGTTCCAGAAGCAGCTGCATAAACTGGAGTACCTTGAGCTATAGCAAAATCAGTTCCAGTATGAAAACCAGAAGATCTTTTACCATAAGGTGACGTTATAGTAGCTCCCTTAACAGGTCTCATGAACTTAGCACCAGTAGCAGGAATAGATGCTCCTGCAGTTCCTCTTGTTGCAGAAGAATTTCTGGCAGAAACTGTTGAAGCTTTTTTAGCAGCAGCAACTTTTTTAGCTTCTTCCGCTTTCTTAGCTTCCTCAGCCTTTCTTGCTTCTTCTTGTGCTTTTTCATATTCTTGAACCTTTACTTCAACATCCTTGTTAATTTCAGTTTTAGCAACCTCAGTTGTAGTCGTATCTGGATTAACTTCCTTTATATCTTTTTCTTGTTCTTCAATTTCTAAATTCAACTCAACAGCTTCAGTAGTAGCAGTTCTAATATCATTAACAACACTTTCTGCTTCCTCCTGGCTGTTTACAATTGCCTTTTCATTTCCGTCCAACTTAATTGCATACGTTCTACACTTTATCTCTGCATTTTCTTCAACCATCGCAAGAACTTCATTTTCAACTGTATCGCCTTCTTTAATACCACTAACTAATTCAAGTTCATACTCTGGCATAGCTTCGACCTTTATTGAAGTGATGTTCCCCTCTAAATTATTCTCAAATTCTTCAATTTTTTCTTGCATTTTTCTTTTGTCCGTAACATATCCAATTACTTTACCATTTAACGTAACTCTATACAATGGTTTATATTTAATGTAAATGAATGATGCTATTATTAAAAGACCAACAGTAATAATCATAGAGATTTTAAACAGTCTTTTTCCATAATATTTTATACACTTACTTACGATAAATATTCACTCCTTTTTCTCAAAAATTTTCGTCACGCATCAATTATTATACCATTTATACAACTTTTAATCAATTTTCATATTTTAGCATTTCCTCCTTTATAACATTTTATGCAATTTCAACAAAGTTAATTTTCTCATTAAAATATGTAAAGCTCCATTTTTCTCCATTTTTCTCCATTTTATTACTTATTTTAGCAGTTGACTTTCCAATTTTTTTCTGAAAATCTCATTTTTTCAACCTTTTTTGACACAATTTGCTATCAAATCAACAATAAATTATTATTTTTTTCTATAAAAATAAGTAATGGAGCACAGTGTGCTCCATTAAAAACAAATTCTAATACAAAAATTAATTGCAAAAGTGTCAAATAGTGGCAGAAGAAGTTTGACAGCAAAGATGTCAAAGCTTCACCGTTACCTTTGACAGAAAAATAAATACATACACAGAAAAATCATATAAAAATTTTTTCACATCTTGCTGTCGCAATCTTTTATATTCAAAAAATAAAAATTAAAATTTTATATTTTTTCAATGCGTAGATTGCTTCAATCGGACTCACTTCGTTCGTCTGGTCCCTGCGCGATGATTCAAAAATTTTATATTGATTTTTCCTTTTCTTTTGCAATCAGTTTTCAAACGTTACCTTTAATAGAAAAAAAAGAGATTAAAATACTTATTTATAAATACTTTAATCTCTTTTAAATTTATACTTACTTATTTCTTTCTTCTATTTATAACATATGTGCTTCCCATAATTGATTTAGCCTGATGCTTAACCTGAGCTCCAACCTCGCCAATCTCCAAAGTACTCTTAAATCTACCAGGAGCTATTTCAACAACCCCAATAGAAATAGAAGTCAAAGGAAATTGTTCTATAATACCACGCCTATTAGCAACCTCAATATATCCCTTTTGCACATCTTCTTCATTATAATAACCAGTTACATATGAATCAAACTCTAAAATAATATTCTTACATATTTTTTCATAATCCGTTTTTCCTGTAATAGCAACGAAATCATCACCACCAATGTGTCCTATAAAACTATTTTCTAAGCCAATTCCATGAATATTATTAACAATTGTACGTGCTGTAAATTTTATAATCTCATCACCATTAGAAAATCCATATGTATCGTTATAAGCTTTGAAATTATCTAAATCAAAATAAAACATTGCAAAATATTCTTTATTAAGTAACCTTTTTTTCATTTCAGTCTGAATTTGAACATTTCCAGGTAAACCAGTAAGGGGACTTATTCTTCTATTATTTTGTAATAATCTCAAAATATTTTTTATCGTAAAATAAAAATACTCTCTATCAATAGGTTTTAAAATATAATATTCAATAGACTGTTCTAAAATCTTTAATCTATGGTCCTTATCCCAATTAGAAGAAACAACAACAATCGGAGTAATACTATTATCTTCATTCTCTCGAATACTTTTGCATAATTGAATAATATCAATATCCACTGTATCTTCATCAATAATTATCATATCAGGAATATTTTTCAAAGCTAAATTCAAATTCTCAGTTGTAACAGAACTAAACTGAAAATCAGCTTCATCTCTAAATATTTCTTTTAAAACATTTTGTACATTTTGCGTATTATCAATTATATAAATATCCTGTATCATATCTTTCTCCTTTGTTTTCCTCAAATAATATATATACTAAAATAATATTATTTTCAAGATTTTTTTCTGTTATTTAAGAAATTAGTTAAAGCCTCAGAATTCATTGTTGGGAACGCTTTCTTTAATCTAGCAATTCTTCTCTCCAACTTAGTTTGTAATTGTTCTTGCTTTTGTTTTAATTCATAAAGTAATTTTTCTTTATTATCAGCAATATGTTTATTTTGTAATAATTTATAATGAGTTTTCATTTCTAAATTCTTAATTTTTCCTAAATTAACAGCATTAATAGCATTAACCTTATTCTTAATATTTTCAGTAATTTTATTCCAATTTTTAAGTTTGATATTAATCTTAACAAGACCAATAGTTGTAACAACAGTATCAACTAACATCACAACAATAGAAACGATTACACCGATTCTTAAATATTCAAAAGGAATATCTGAAACAATACGCTCAACAAATGGATGAATTCCTTTCATAAAAATAATACCCAGTATTCCCCAATAAAAAGAATTTAACAAACAAACCCTTCCTTGAATATTAAATTTTCTATTTGAATAATCCCAATACTTAGTCTTAAAAACAATCTCCAAAAAAAGTCCAACAATATATTCAAAAACTGAAAGAACAATAAGTCCAAAGAAAAATAAAACAAATATATTATTTGTAACATCTTTCAAAGACAAATACATTATCATTGCTCCATACCCATATATAGGGCAAATTGGTCCATGCAAAAAACCACTATTTATTATCTTTTTCTGAAGTACTGATTTATACACAGACTCTAAACACCAACCAATAAAAGCATAAACTAAAAAATATGCACCAAGAAAAACAATTTCATTCATAACATTACCCTTTCAAACTAAACTTAAATATTATGGATTATAATCACATTCACCTGATTCCTCAGCATACACATCTTCCTCTTGAGCATATGCCTTAACAGTTACTACATTATGACCTGGCTTTGAATCCAATTCAATTTCGTATTCTTTAACATCCGCTGGATTATCAAATTCTTTTTCTGATTTCTCTCCATTAAGTTCATACTCTATTCTCTTAATTCCTTTGCCATAAGAAATTTTTGCATAAATCTTACTATAATCATCTTCCGCAGAAAATTCAATCTTAGGAGTACCTGAATATATATCAAAAGTTTGATTATATGATCCAGTATTATTAGCCTTATCAACAGCTGAAATTACAACTTCATTTTCTTCTGTATCACTAATTGGTATTGTAGCTTTTATTGTTTTTGAATCTGTTCCATCAGTAACTTCTTCTTCATTTCCGCCATTCACAGAATATATTAATTTAGAAATCTCAGTTTCATCTGTCGCAGTAACCAACAATGTTTTTCCTTGTACCTTGACATTTATTGTAGGAGCAATCCTATCCTCTCCAACCTCTGTATAATATGACTGCACAAATTTTGAAACAACATTATTTCTAGCAGTTACAGTAACTAATATAGTAGTATTTCCTTTTGGAATTCCTATATTGTCAACCCTCATTTGTGTATCGCCATTTCCTTTAACAAAATCACCTTTTCCCAAAGCTTTTATTTCATCATCAGATTCTTGTACTTCATCATCAGATGTATCTGAATTATCAGATGCTGTTTCAGCTTTAGCTTCATAATTCTCTATCTCATCAGCTGTAACATTTCCCCTATACCATTGATATGCAATGCTTTCAATTGGAGCAGAATAGGTTGATTCTATAGAAAGAATATCATTATCAGCATTCAATACAATTTGTGGACCTTGTTCTTGTGAAGAATTTTCTATATCGCCCATAATCTTATTATTTTCATAAATTGAATACGCACCCTTTCCTATAAAACATATAGCAAATAAAATAATTAAAAAAGCATACACCCTAATTATTTTCTCAGTATCCTTAGGATTTCTATGTACATGAGACTTTTGAGGTCCATTATGATCTAAAATTTGATTCAAATTTATCATTCCTTTCTATACGTATAGAATATTAATTCCAATTATACAAAAAGATTATAACATAAGAAAAATCAAAATAAAACAAATTTTAAAAAAAAGATTGAAAGCAACTCAAAGGCACCATCTTTGTAACCTTATTATTGCCCTCAATCCTTTTTAATTAATCTAATACCTCTAAACCAGCATATTTAGCCATTAATCTCTTATGTCCAATTTTATCAAAAGTAATATCAACTTTTGCATCATCACCCTCTGGTTCAACATAATTTATTTTTCCTTCACCAAATTTCTTATGGTACACTCTTTGACCAGCTCTATAAATACTTATATCTACATTTGTATCCTTCTTTTTGCCTAAATTATTTAAGAAACTTTCAGCTGTTTTAAAAGCATATTGTGGTTTTTGTACACCACTAGTAACATTATCTGATTTATAAGAAGTAACATGGCTATTACCATACTTCCACTCGTATTGATAATCCTCATATGTTTTCTGAGTTTTTTCATTAAACACATCTTCATATCCATCTAACAATTCTTTAGGAATTTCTTTAACAAATCTTGAAACTTGATTACAACTTGTTGAACCAAAAATTGTTCTTTGCCTTGCACAGCTAATAAACAAATTCTGTTTTGCTCTAGTAATACCTACATAACATAATCTTCTTTCTTCTTCTAATTCCTTAGGTTCTCCAATTGATTTATAACCAGGAAAAACACCTTCTTCCATTCCTACTAAAAATACAACTGGAAATTCAAGTCCCTTAGCACTATGCAAAGTCATCAAAGTAACTGAATCCTCTTGATCATCAGCATTATCAATATCACTTGAAAGAGTTATGCTTTCTAAAAATTCTTCAAGAGAATTATCAGCACTCTCATCTTCAAATTCCATAGCAACAGTCAAAAATTCATCAATATTTTCTAATCTAGTTTCTGCCTCAGTTGTATTCTCATCTTCCAAAGCTTTTGTATATCCTGTTTTATTCAAAGTTTCCTTAATCAAATCAGAAATTGAAATATCATTTTTCTTAGCCATCAGTTCCTCTATTTGAGAAACAAACTCTCTAGAATTAACAAAAACTCTATTTAATCCAAATTCATCAGCTCTTTTTATAACCTCATACATTGAAGTATCTGTTTGAATAGCTAATTCTTGAACCTTATCTAAACTAGTTTTTCCAATTCCTCTTTTTGGTTCATTAATAATTCTTGTTAAACTCAAATTATCTGCTGGATTTTGAATTAATCTTAAATAAGCAATTGTATCTTTAATTTCTTTTCTTTCATAGAATTTCAAACCACCTATAATCTTGTATGGAATATTTTCTCTCCTCAAAATATCCTCTATACTACGAGACTGGCTATTCATTCTATACAAAACAGCAAAATCATTATAAGTCATGTATTCTTCTCTGCGAAGTCTATTAATATTCTCTACAATGAAATTAGCCTCATCATATTCGTCATTTCCCTTGTAAATACTGATTTTTCCACCTTCACCATTTTCTGTCCATAACTTTTTATCATATTTAGTCTCATTATGCTTAATTACAGCATTTGCAGCATCTAAAATGTTTTGTGTGCATCTATAATTTTGTTCCAATTTTATAATTTTTGTTCCAGGAAAATCCTTCTCAAAATTTAAAATATTGCTAATATCAGCACCTCTAAAAGAATAAATTCCCTGATCATTATCACCAACAACTGTTATATTTCCATGTCTAGCAGCCATAATTGTTACTAAAGTAAATTGTGCCTTATTTGTATCCTGATACTCATCAACTAAAACATATTCAAACTTTTGAGAATAATACTCTAATACATCTGGATTTTCAGATAAAATCTTTATTGTGTAATTTATAATATCATCAAAATCAATAGCATTATTTTCCCTCAATCTCTTTTGATACAATTCATAAACCTGCGCAATAATCTCTTTTCTAACTTCATTATTAGTTCTCATTTTATACATATCAGGTTCAAGCATTTCATTTTTTGCATTACTTATAGCAGATAACACTGCTCTATCATTTAACATCTTATCATCTACATTTAATTGCTTTAAACACTGTTTTACAAGTGTACGTTGATCTGATGTATCAAAAATAATAAAAGAAGATGTAAATCCAATTCTATCAATAAATCTTCTAAGTATTCTTACACAAATAGCATGAAAAGTACCTATCCACATATCTTTAGCAATATCACCAACTAATTTTTCGACTCTTTCCTTCATTTCATTTGCAGCTTTATTTGTAAATGTAATAGCTAAAATATTCCAAGGTTTAACATTCTTTTCTTGCATCAAATAAGCAATCTTATGAGTTAACACTTTAGTTTTTCCAGAACCCGCACCAGCTATAACTAAACAAGGTCCTTCTGTTTCAAGCACAGCTTCTTTTTGTTTATCATTAAGTCCATCTATTATATCATTCATTTTTTTATTCCTTTCACATTTTTATCCGAATTTATGTTTGCATTATATAAAAAAAAAGCCATTTTGTAAATAGATATTTCCCATTTTGACAATTATTTTTCTTTTTTACAACATTCATTACTTTTTTATAACATCTATTGACATTTTCTTTTCTTTATTTGTAAAATATAATTAAATAATATATATTTATATAGGAGGAAAAATATGAAAAGTATAAAAAAAGCTATTGCACTTCTATTATCATTTTTACTTATCATGGCTTTCACTAATTTTTCATTAGCACGTTCTAGCAATATAACAGCAATTGATGGAAATGATACATCAGCATCAAATGATGCAAATACTAGTAACGACACATCAGATAATAGTACTAATGAAGCAAGTAGTAACAATACAAGTGATAACAGTACATCAAACAATTCTTCAAGTAATACATCATTAAATAGTTCTTCAATCAACAGTACAAGAAACACATCAAGTGCAAACACATCAAAACCAATTTCAACAACAAACTCAACAGAAAACTTACCTAATACTGGAATTGATAGTACATATTTTAATTTCGCATTAATACTTTTATTAGCAGTTGTACTTGGAATGTTTTCATTAGTTCAATACAATAAGTTAGTAAAAAAAGATAAGGAATAAATAAAGAAATATTTATAATTAGCCTACAGATTTTTCTGTAGGCTAAAAAAAATCATTACTCGATTAAATTAGTAATGATTTTTTTAATTTATTCTTGCTCACCTTTCAATTTTTCAGCTCTATCATATGCTGTAATAGCATCAATCATATCATCCAAATTTCCATTTAAGAAATCTTCCATTTGATAAATACTCAAACCAATTCTATGGTCTGTAATTCTACCCTGTGGATAATTATACGTACGAATTTTTTCACTTCTATCACCAGCACCAACCTGTGATTTTCTCTCATTTGCCAATTCTTCATCCTGTTTTCTTTTTTCCATTTCATAAATTCTAGATTTCAACAATCTCATAGCATATTCTCTATTTTGAACCTGTGAACGTTCAGTCTGACATTCAGCCACAATTCCAGTAGGTTCATGGATTAATCTAACAGCAGATGAAGTTTTATTAACATGTTGTCCACCTGCACCAGAAGCTCTAAAAACTTCCATTCTTATATCAGCAGGATTAAGTTCAATCTCAACATCTTCAACAACAGGTAATACAGCAACTGTAGCAGTTGATGTATGAATTCTACCACTACTCTCAGTATCAGGAACTCTTTGAACTCTGTGCACACCACTTTCAAATTTCAATCTACTATAAACACCTTTACCAGTAATCATAAAAGATATTTCTTTATATCCACCTAATTCAGTTGCATTTTCATTTAAAACCTCTAACTTCCAGTGTTTTCTCTCAGCATACATAGAATACATTCTAAACAACGTTCCAGCAAACAAAGCAGCTTCCTCGCCACCAGCTCCACCACGGATTTCGCAAATAATATTTTTGTCATCATCTTTATCTTTAGGAATTAACAATATTTTTAATTCTTCTTCTATTTTAGGTAATTTTTCCTTACACTCCTCCATTTGAATCTCAGCCAATTCCTTCAAATCCTTATCAGCTAACATCTCTTTAGCCTCATCATAAGCTTCCTTTACCTTTTTATATTCTCTATACTTTTCTACAATATCAACCATATCGCTATGCTCTTTCATTAAGTTCTTCCATTCATTTTGTCTTGCTATAACCTCAGGATCGCTTATAAGTTTATTCAATTCTTCATAACGCTTTTCAACAGCTTCTAACTTTTGAAACATAAAATCTCTCCTTTAATAATTTAACATTTATTATTATACACATTTTTTGCCAATATTTCAAGGGTTTTAAAGATATTTACAAACACTAGTTCAAGCCTCGCAAAAGAACAAATCTGAAAATTTTCAATTTTCAGTCTTTACTCTACTCTTTATATTTTTCTATAAAATTGAAATTTTCAGTAAATTTGTTCGAGCGCGAAAATTTATTTTATAAATTTTCTGTGCAATTTTTTAATATAATAGAAAAGTCAGCATGACTTTCCTATTATATTAAAAATTCTACATATTTAGTTTCTCTCATCTCAATCTATTTGAAAAATTCTTTTAGCATTATTAGCCGTAGCCGTAGCAACAACCTCTAATGATAACCCCTTCACTTCAGCAATCTTCATAGCAACATATTTAACAAACAACGAAATATTTGTTTTCCCCCTATAAGGTTCAGGAGCCAAATATGGGCTATCAGTTTCAATCAAAATCCTATCCATAGGAACCAACTCTATACAACCAGCTGATTTTGCATTTTTAAAAGTAACATTCCCACTAAAAGAAATATAAAATCCAAGTTTTAATCCCTCCTTAATAAGTTCCTGATTCAAAGGGCAACAATGAAACACACCTTTTTTCTTTGGGCAATATTCTTTTAATATTTGAATCGTATCCATAACAGCCTCACGAGTATGTATAACAATAGGCAAATCAAGTCTATCAGCCATTTTAATTTGTTCTATAAAAACTCTTTTCTGTAACTCTTTATTTTCCTTATTCCAATGGTAATCCAAGCCAATTTCACCAATAGCCACATTTTTCTTATCTTTAGCCAGCTCTTCAATCTCTTTTAATTCATTATCCACCATATCATTAATATCATTAGGTGAAATTCCACAAGTTGCAAACACATGTGGAATTTTATTAGCCAAATCAACAGCATCCCTAGAGCCATCTAAATTATATCCTGCACAAACAATATTTGTAATCTCATCATTATACATTTTTTCAATAAGTTCAAATCTATTCTCTCTAAAACGTTCATCATTATAATGTGCATGTGAATCAAAAAAATCCATAAAAATTCTCCTTTTTCTTTAACCTAATTCTCTAACAAAGTAATAGAGTAACTCAATTGTTCAAGAGCTACTCTATATATAATATTACATTTTACGTTGTTCCTTCAAATCCAATGATAACAATTTTGAAATACCATTCTCTTGCATTGTAATACCATAAACAGTATTAGCAGCCTCCATTGTACCCTTTCTATGAGTAATAACAAGGAACTGTGAATTTTGAGAAAACTTTTTCAAATATTCTGCAAAACGATAAACATTAACATCATCCAAAGCAGCCTCAATTTCATCAAGAACACAAAATGGTGCAGGATTTATTTTTAAAATCGCAAACAATAATGCAATCGCTGTAAAAGCTCTTTCACCACCAGAAAGTAACATCATATTTTGCAACTTTTTACCAGGAGGTTGAACCTCAATCTCAATACCTGATTCCAAAATATTATCCTGATCAGTTAATCTCAATTCAGCCTTACCACCACCAAACAACTCAGTAAATACCTCAGAGAAGTTTTTATTAATAAGCTTAAACCTCTCAGAAAACTGATCCTTCATAACAGTAGTCATATCAGCAATCACAGTTCTAAGTTTAGCCATTGTAGTCTCTAAATCCAAACGTTGTTCATTCATAAAATCATAACGTTCTTTTAATTTCTTATACTCCTCAATAGAATCAACATTAACACTACCAAGCTCTTTCATCTCAGAACGCAACTTGTTAACCTGTTTTTGAACCTCTGCAACATTTTTAGGCTCTTGATATTCACCAGGGTCATTTGGAGTAATCTCATATTCCTCCCACATCTTTGTCACAATCTGTTCTAATTCAACTTCATATTTTGATTTCTTAATATCTGCCTTATTAATTTGATCTTTCAAATCATCAATTCTATCCATCTGATCAGTAAAATTCTGTTCAGTCTCCTCAAGCTTTTTATTTTTTGTAATTCTATCTTTCTTTAATTCTTCAACCTTATTTCCACTATTAGAAACCTCTTTAACTAAATTCTCAATTTCTTCATTCAACTTAACATTTAATTCTTCTAAACTACTATTATCCTCAGTAATTTTTTTCTTTTGTTCCTTTTTATATTCTGTTGATTTATTAATATTTTCAATATCATTATTAATTCTCTCAACAATTTCATTAATAGAAGCTTCACTCTCATCAAAAGATGAAACAGAAATTTTTAAATTTGTTATATCAAAATTCAAATCATCAACAATAGTCTGAGTTTCCTTATTCTTTGAAACAAAAATTTCAATCTCACTATTCAAACTATTATTTTCCTCATCTAGAGCAGAAATTCTATCATTCAAATCCTTTTGAGTATCTTTATTAACCTTTAACTGTTCTTCAATAGAATTCTTCTCATCACGCAATTTTTGCAATCTATTCTCAACCTTAGAAACAGCCTCCTCAATTGACACAACCCTTTGTTTCTCAGTAGCATAAACAATTTCAATATCTTTTAGTTCATTTTCTAAACCATCAACTTCTTCTAAAAGATCCTCAATAGATTTTTCATATTCCTCTTTTTCTTTTTTCAAAGATTCAACTTTTTTCTTTAAGCTCTCAATTTTTTTCTTTAAATCCTCTATTTCCCTAGATCTTCCCAAGATATTTACTGTCTTAGTTGCAACACTACCACCACTAATTGCACCAGAAGGATTCAACACATCCCCATCTAAAGTCACAATTCTAAAACCATATGAATTTTTTCTAGCAATAGCAATAGCATTATCCATATTATCAACAATAACAGTTCTTCCTAGAAGACTAAGCATAATTTGTTCATATTTTTTATCGAATTTTATTAGGTCAGATGCTACTCCCACAACGCCTTTATCAGATTTTATTTTTTCAATTTTTCTTCCTTTAACAGAACTTATAGGTAAAAAACTAGCACGTCCTAAATTAAATTTTCTAAGATGATTAACAAGCTTTTTAGCATCCTCCTCAGTGTCAGTTACAATATTTTGCATAGTCTGACCTAAGCACATTTCAATTGCAACCTCATACTCTTTAGGAACACTAATCAAATTAGCAACAACTCCATGAACACCTTTTTTCAGTAAACTATCCTTGTCACAATCCTTCAAAATAGCCTTGACACTTCTAATATAACCCTCTTTTTCTTTTTCTGTCTCCTCAAGGAATCTCAATCTTGAATCCTTAATTCTCATCTCAGATTCAAGCTGATTAATTTGCAAATCATAATTCTTCAACTTAGAATCAGCTTCACTTCTCTTTTCCTCAATTTGGTTCAAACTATTTTTTATTTTTTCTCTCTTAGACTCAATTTCCGTAAACTTTTGAGAAATTTCAGACTTTAACATACGAGAAGAATCAAGCTCAGAAATATTAGACTCAATCTCCTCATCAATAACCTTTTTTCTGGCATTTGAATTATCCACATTAGCAGACAAAGTAGAAATCATATTAGAAATCTCATATTTCTCGTCATTATTTTCTTCTACCTTTTTCTTTTTAGCCTCCATCTCAATTTCTTTTTCAGACATTTTATCAGTTAATTTTTTCAGCTCATCTTCCTTCTCCTGCAACTCTTTCGCAAATTTTTCCTTATTTGCAGTCAAATTCGTTTTCTTATCGTTCTTCTGACTAATCTCTGTTTCAAGAATTTTTAATCTCTGGTCATTTTCAACAATTTCCTTTTCTAATCTCTCAAAATTCTCATTATTATTTTTGATTTTCTCCAAATTAACATTTATATCAGAATTGATTTTTTCTTTTTTCTTATCATTCTCAAAGCCAAGATTTTGCATCTTTTCAATTTGTTCAGTAATATTATCCAAAGACTCACGTAACTTCTCTTTTAAATCCTGAATATTAGACAATCTTTCATTTTCACGAATCAACTGAGTATTATAGATATCTTGGTCATTAATAACTTCCTCGATTTTCTTTTTATAATCATTTATATTGTGAATAAATAAACCAATCTCAATTGATTTTAGCTCATCTCTCAACCTTAAAAATTGTTTAGCCTTTTCAGCCTGTACACGAGTAGGCTCAATATTTGCCTCAATTTCTGAAATAATATCATTAATTCTAAGCAAATTTAATTTAGTCTGTTCAAGCTTCTTTTCAGATTCAGCCTTCCTAACCCTATACTTCACAATTCCAGCTGCTTCCTCGAAAATATGCCTTCTTTCCTCAGATTTATTACTCAAAATTTCATCAATTTTTCCCTGTCCAATTATTGAATATCCATCTTTACCAATACCAGTATCCATAAATAATTCTAATATATCCTTAAGTCTACAAGGAGTCTTATTTATAAAATAACCTGACTCACCACTTCTATAAACTTTTCTTGTAACAGTAACCTCAGAATATTCAATAGGTAACTTAGCATCAGCATTATCTATTACCATAGACACTTCCGCAAATCCTAAAGACTTTCTACTCTGAGTACCAGCAAAAATAATATCCTCTGTTTTAGTTCCTCTAAGAGATTTCATACTTTGCTCACCAAGAACCCATCTAATAGCATCAGAAATATTACTCTTTCCTGAGCCATTAGGTCCAATAACAGTAGTAATTCCAAGTAAGAACTCCAAAACTGTTTTATCTGCAAATGACTTAAATCCCTGTAATTCTAATCTTTTTAAATACATCTTATCTTCCTTCTTCTTATTTGCTTTTTCATTCCGAAAATACACATAAATATCATATATTAATTTTTAATTTTTATCAAGCATTTTTCCTTGACCATTTTAAATCTAAGATATATTATTGTATTGTATTTAATTTCCATAATACAAAAAACATAAAAAAGATAGGAGAACACATATGAAAGAAGAATTCGATTTTTATGACCGAACATCTCTAAAATCATATAATTTAGACGCCTCAATGAGATATCAACTTGCATGTTTAGATGGACTAGACACATTCACAAGAAAACACTGTGAAAACGTAGCAGCAGTTACTTGTCGTTTATGTGAATACTTACACATGGAAGAAGGCTTCACAATATACTGCACAATCTGTGCATACCTACATGACATAGGAAAAATGTTTATACCACCATCAGTTTTACAAAAGCAAGCAAAACTTACAGATGAAGAATATGAAATAATGAAAACACATACAACAATAGGCTACAATATGTGTATGAAAGACTTAAAATTACGTCCTTACCATGCCGGACCTTACTATCATCATGAAGCATTAAACGGCTCAGGTTATCCACAAGGACTTGTAAAAAAAGACATACCATATGAAGCACAAATCATTCGTGTTGCAGACGAATACGACGCCATAAGATCAAAAAGGCAATACAAAACACACATTGGAATAATAGACACACTAAAAATATTAATAGAAAATGCAACACCAGTAAAACCCAAAGATGGAATGAAAGGTGTCATCAAAGACTCATCTGTAGGAAAAATAGATAAAAAAATCTTAAAAGCACTTTTCAAAGTTGTAATAGATGATACAGAATACGAAATCTCTGCAAGAACCGAATATCTTGACTTTGTCAAAGAAGAAGTCGCAAGATTAAATAATGCAGAAAAATATTATAAAAAATATCTTTCAACACCATTCAAATCAAAAAAAGAATATTATCAACAAGGTGTAGAAATGTATCTAAGAAAAATAAACGGAGAAACAATAGACAACTTTGAAACAGTATTAAACCAGTACAAACAAGCCTATATAGATAGAAAAAAACATATAGAACAATTATACAAAGAAATCAAAGACATAAAAAAATTACATATTTAATCCACAAACAGGTCTCACTAAAAAAGAGACCTGTTAACTATTTATCCACAAAAAATTCACACCAATTTTAAGTGTGAATTTTTAAACAATTTTATAAAGTATAAAACTCTGTATATGTTTATTCTAAACGGAAACAGGTATTATTTCACCTATTCTAATATTTTTAAGTACACAAATCAATTCTCATTTTTCCCCATATTAAAATAATCCAATATACCACTATAAATTCCCCAAGCAAGCTTATTCTGATAATCATCTGTCAACAACTTTTCAGCCTCCTGTGGATTAGATAAAAAACCACACTCCACAATAGAAATAGGAATCTCAACATTATCAATCAAATAAATATTAGAAATCTCATGAGCAACCCTTTTATTATCCACATCAATAGTCTCCTTCAAATCATCCTGAATAACAGTAGCAAGCCTCTTACTCTCCTCATTATCCTTTTTATAAAAAGTCTGCCAACCACTATACGAAGCACTATCCCCCTTATTCAAATGAACAGAAACACAAATATCAGCACTCGACTCATTTCCAATCTTCACACGATTTTTAATATCCGAAACCTTCATTTCTCTAAGCGTAGTCTTATCCAAATCATAAATAGCATTTTCATCAGACCTAGTAAGTATAACAGTTGCCCCACTTTCCTCCAACAATTTTTGAACCTTCAAAACAATCTTTAAATTAGTATTCTCCTCCGTAATACCATTAACACCCTGAGCGCCCTCATCAGGCTTCCCATGCCCAGCATCCAAAACAACAACCTTATCAGACACAGGCGTAGAAGAAGTCATAACAGTCTCACCAACTTGTTTAATATTGGTACACAAAATAGCAGAAAAGCAGAAAATCCCAACAACTAACATTAAAATATTTTTCTTATAAACAACAATCATACTAAATAATATGACTAATATATAAAAATATTCTTATTACTTATAAATCTTCATTATTACACATTTTTATAATCACCTTTGTGCAAAATTTTCACGTTTTTTTAGGAACTTTTGCAAAAATCATTTCACTTTTTTCTATATTTTCTTTATATTCATATTTATTATACTTATAATCTTATTAAAAACAGATTTATTTTCAAATCCTTTAGACGTTAATATTACATTCATTTATATTTTATTTCTCTTTCTTATTAGTAAATTTAAGACTGTACACAAAATTGCATACAGCCTTAATTATAAGATTTTAATTTTTATACTGTTGAACACCAAACTCTTGAAGCCATTGAATATGCTCGTCATCAAACTTATCAGGTCTATAAAATAAATTCAAATTAACATCTCCATTAGAAATGCTAATTACAATTTCAAGTTTTCCGTAATACTCCTCTAAAATGCTTCTTTTGACACTCTCAGTAAAAAGTGATGGATCAGTAACTCCTTCTAATCTGTATGTAGTCTCCTTTTCATCAATCAATTCTTGAATTTGATTAATATCCTGTTTAAAAGCGGTTTTAGAAGCCTTTGTCACAGCACCATTATTTCCGAAACTATAGTAAATAGTAATACTCGTAAGAATTCCAAGAATTATTACAATAAAAACTAAAACCAATAATGTAATACCATTTTCTTTCTTCATTCGTTCCTCCATTTATTCATCATATAAAACAACAACATTAGCAATTGCATATTCCTTACAATGAGATATACTAACACTTATACTTAAAATTTTTTCATCTTCTATATTAACAAAAGGTCTGCCACATTCATCATTAAGTACTTCAAAAGACTTCCAACTCAATTTTTCTCTAGGCATAATCTCACATAAAGCCTTATACAAGGCTTCTTTAACAGCAAATCTACCAGCATAATGCTGAAACTTATTTGCCCTATGCCCCTCACAATACTCAATTTCACCCTGCGTATATATCGTCTGCAAAAATTTATTACCCAAATTTTCAATAGATTTCTCAATTCGACTAATTTCAATAATATCAGTCCCATTAGCTATTTTCAAAATTACACATCCAATCCATATCTAATATCACATAAACATATAAGAAATAATTGTAAAAGTATTTAAAATTAAAGAAACTATAAGCAACATAACCATAATGCTATAATTACGATTATTTTTTTCTATATCAAGATCTTTATAAATAATTTCATATTTCTTTCTAATTTGCTCATACTGTTCCTCTAACTCAAATACGTCCTCTAATATTCTATAATATAAACTACCAGTATCATCATTTGTAATCTCTTTTGCCCACATATTTTTAGTAAAATCAATAAATCTCTTTCTTATATAAACAATTTTATCATAACTCTTAAATTCCGTATTTATCTGCATTAAGAAAATTTTCTGATATAACCTCAAAACATAAGTAAAATATGTAACAGTCTCATATTCATAAGGTAATTTAGTATAATTGTACATATCCACTGTTGAACACAACAAATTACAATTTGACTTTGTAATACCAGTCCTAGAATATTTCAATTTAGAAATAATACTCAAATTCTGTTCTTCACTTTTCTTATTCAAATCAGTCACATAACTGCTTGGAAAAGTATTAACATATTTCAAAAATTCATTATCAAACTTTTCAAATTCATTTCTATCATTCCAATATTCAGAAGGAATACATACATATCCAAAAGTATAAAACTTATTTTCAACACCAGCTGTTCTTTTTGTATTCCCAGTAATTTCCTTGATAATATCCGAAATTTCCTTAACATCTTTCAACATACTCGTTTGAATATTAATGTTCTCATACTGTTTAAGATCTGTAAATTCAGAATTTATCTCTCTAAATTTATAATTGAAATTTAAAACATCAGCAAACTTTTCAGTATTCTCTATAATAGTTTTAAAACTCAAAAAACAAATACCTGTATTAAAACAAATAATATCAATTTTAGAAATTGTAAACTGTACACCACTGTCATTTTCAACATTTCCTTGGACAGTTTCTCCTAATAAATATTCAAAGCACACACACGTATGCTTTGACAAAATTTTTGCTTTCTTTTCATTATTCAATTGTTTAAAATTTTTCAACCTATCTTCTCTAAATTCAAAAGTTGGAAAAAGATTTTCTCTAATCTCTGGATTAAAATAATTATAAATATCTAAATCTTTTTCCTTCTCGAAAATTCTCAAAGTAACCTTTTTATCCTTCAACAATTTTAATATATATTTTTCATATCTTTTTTCATCAACAACATAAGGATACAAAAAATATGTATATTGATACTTAAATGATAATTCCAACTTACCTCTCCTCTTTTGTATTTAAAAATTTTATTTTGTATATGCATTTAATTCTGTATTCTCACTCAAATGCCACTCTCCAATAAAATCAATATTAACACTTTTATCAAGAATAACTGATGGAGCTAAAACAACACTACCATTATCTTTTAAAACTCCCCATTTTCCATCTTTATTAACAGCACAGAATCCATATTGATTTTGTTCTTGAGCATCATCATAAATGCAATCAACTATTTTCTCCCCATTTTTATTTACATATCCATACTTACCATTCTCTTTAACCAAGAATAAAGTATTATCTTTTAAAGCTTCTTTATTACTAATTTTTTGATATTGTAAATTATAATAAACATATTCATCATCAACTCTAGCTCTAATATATCCATTCTTTGTATCAACCTTGTTTATTGTTCCAGTAAATATTAAATTTAAATCTCTAGAATAAACATCAGTTGTATAATCTGCATTATCACAAATTAGTGCAGCAATATCAGATCTATATTGAATTTTAGAATACTTAAGCTCAACTTTAATATCTTTTGCTAAATCAACAACCCCATATTTTCCTGCTGTACTTGCAATATAATAGTCTCCAAAACAATTTTCAAGAGAATCAAAAGCAGCATCAAGAACAATTTCACCTGTTGTAGTAATAACACCATATTTTCCAGCTTTTTTTATAACTAAATTATCACCATTAATTTCTGTAATATCATCAAAACCACTCTCTAAAATCACTGTTCCATCACTTGAAACTAATTTCTTTTTTAATCCTTCTTGTACAACATATTTATCAGATCCACTAACCTTCATTATATTATCATATGAGTTACTTAAAACAACCTTTCCCTCTGAACCTAATAAACCATATTTCCCATTGTCATCCTTAACTATATAACCATCATTATAAGTTTTTCCAAAAGCTTCAATGCTAGCATAAGTAGTATCAACAAAAGCAGTTTTAGAAAAGCTATTAAACAATCCTAATTTACCATTTTTAGTTATGATAATTGTTCTCTCAATTCCAGGCATAGCTGATATATCATCATATTCAGGAGCTAAAACCTGTTTTCCTGAAAAATCAATCAAACCAAATTTTCCATCCTTTTCAAATTTCAAAACATCAGTATCATACCAAGTATTATTAGAACTATCATAATTCACAATTGCACTAACATTTTCATAATTACTAAATAATTGCTCATTATTCTCATTTATTGCCTTAGTTTTAAAAGTACCATTAGCATAATCGACATCATAAGTAGCAATAAAAACATTTTTTTCATGATTAGGTACAACAATCATTTCATCATATGAAATATTAGATAATTTATCACCATTACTATTAATTACACTCCATTTAGAATCTGAATACGCAGAAAAATATTTTAAATCTTTCTGAACAACCTGCTGTTTTAAACTTTTCTTATTCAAAGTCATTATAATAGAAGCAATAACCATAATAATAACTAATAAAGCTAATACAGTCGCTGCAACCTTCTTTTTATTTAATTGTGGCTCATCATCGAACCTTCTTCCTCTATTTCTTCTCATTACATCCTCCGATTAAAAATACATTAATACACAATTACTATACCACATTACCAGGTCAAATTTCAATACCAAATTATACATATACCAATATTTTCAAATATAAAAATTTATAAAATAACATTAATCTACAATATTCTTAACTTCACGTTTTTGTTCTTGTATGAAAATTTTGTACATTATTATAGAAAAAAGCAGAGGAAAATGACATAACACAATCATTTATCCACTGCCCTTATTAAAAAATCATATTATATTAATTTTTAACGACCTTAGCTACAATTACAGACATATCATCCTTCAAAATGCCATAGCCGTTATCAATAGCCTCATTCAAAATAATATCAGCCATCTTTTTAACATTATTAGTATTAATTCCCTTAATCAACTTTCTCAACCACTTATCACCACCCAAAGTAGTATCAGAATCAACAACTCCATCACTGCACATAATAAAAATATCACCATCATGAATATCTTTATCAAATACAGAAAAATCCACATTATTTAAAATTCCTAATGGTAAAGAATTTGCCTCAACAGTCTCAATACTCTGCTTATTCTTAATATATGTCCTACAAGAACCATTCTTAATAAATTCAACTATACCCTTATACAAATCAAAAATAGCCACATCCATTGTTGCATAAATTTCCTCATTTGATAATTTAATAGTAGAATTAATCAATTCCATAGAATCCTCTTTTTCAAAACCAGCAGACAATGTTTGCATAAGCAATTTAGTAACAATCTGACTAGACTTTTTAGCCTCAACACCAGAACCCATACCATCACTCAAAACAACCAAATGCTTATTATCATCTAATTTAGTCTGAATACAACTATCACCAGAAACATCATTTCCAGTCTTAGGCAACCTCGCTAAACCAAGCTGAATATTAAACTTATCCTCAGAAATATATTTTTGCATATACATATTAGACTCCAAATGACTCGTATCCTTTTGAAGAACAATCTTCTCCTTGCACACCTTAGTCAAAATAGACTCAATACACTTAATTTTATCTCTTTCCTTAAGATTCTTCTTAAACAAAATATCAACAAAATACTTCTTATTAGAACTCTGTCTAATTTTAATCTCTTTAATCAGAATCTCCTTCTGAGCTAATAACTCCTTAACCTCTTTCTCTTTATTATAAAAAGGCTTGTCCTTTTCCTTCGTCATATTCTCAGCAATTTCAGAAATCGCCTTAGAAACACCCTTCAACTGCTTTGAAATAGTCTTTCTATTCTCCTGTAAACGTTGTTTCCACTGAAAATTCATTTCATTAATTCTATATGTTCTATTTACAATTCTAACAATCTGATTAACATCCTCCCTAATCGCCTGATTAGAAGCAATATCCAAAATCTCATTTCTCTTTTCAAAAATCTTAACAAGATCCTTCTCAGAAATTTCCTCCTTTTCAACAAGCAATAAATAAATCTCCTCAATAAGAGAACTATTAATCATATCCTCATACAAAATATTATTAGGAAAACTATCAAGATTGTTTAACAAATCCTCAATAAACATTTCCTTACTCTTATTAATATTATCCACCTCATACACAATATCCTCATCCTTAACGCCATAATTTCTTGCAATCTCCTTAACCGTATCAGACAAATAACCAAGTTTTGTTTCAGCATCCTTACTCTCAGCCAATCTATTATTAGAAACAGGCGCTAAAAATTTATTCTTACCAATCAAATCCTCAACATCAATTTCAATATATTTAGGGACACACAACAAAGCCACAGCAGAAATTAGCAATTCCCTATACAATAGAATATCAACCGTATTTCCAGTCAGCAAATAAGAAATAATAGCATTACCAACGAAAAATCCAGCAATAACGCCCAATCTTCCCAATCTATTCATAGCACCAGCCATCAATCCAGAAATTGAAAAGGCCAAAACCTGTGCAGGAGTAACTGCCCCAACAATACCAAGAATCAAGCCAACAGAAACACCAATTGTTGAACCAACAAGCACACCATTTTTCCATGCCAAAACCAAAATTAGAAAAATTGCCAAAACATTCGCAATAGCAATACCAAACACCCTATATTGACTAACTGCAACAGCAGAAATAGCAACAATAATAGTAGCCCCAATAATTTCCTCAATAGAAAAAGCAGACTTCAAACCAACATTCTGAAGAACACCAATACTATTAACAAAAATTTTATAGAAAATATATGTAAACATAACATTCAAGATAGATAAAATAACATCATAAATTAGTACCGTACCAATACAGCACTTAACAACTTGTACAACAGCACAAGAAACAATCAAATTAATTCCAAGCTTAGTAATCTCATTTCTATCATCTTGAACATAAGGCTTAATAACCATTACTGAAACAAAAAAAACAAGAACATTAAGGAAAAAAATCAAAAAGCCATTAGTACCATGAGCAATAATTGTACCAATAGAAGTAGCAACCAAAACAGGACCAGCCGGAATAGCGCTACTACAACTAGCCACAAAAATAGCAAAAGCAAACGGAGCAAGTCCATTCCTAATAGATACCAAAGATACTAAAAAAGCCAAAACATAAATTATAATATTATGAACCGTCAAAATATCCTTAAATCTTGAAAAATCAAATTTTTTAATATTAACTTTAACATCCTTATCATTCAAATCAACTTTATTATCAGCCAAATTCTGAAACATCCCTACCACCTCATACTTTTTCTATATTTAATACCATATCAAGCAAAAAAAATGTCATATCATAACAAATATAAAAAAAAGTTATTTACTTTTTGTGATATAAATTTTAGTCATCTCCAAAAGTAATACACATTCTATTACACTTCTACAAAAAAATCAATACTTCAACAAAAATCCCCTCAACACAAAAAAATGTCAAAGATAACGGTGAAGGTTTGACATCTTCGCTGTCAAACTTCCTCCGTCACCATTGACACTTCTGCAATTAGTTTTTAGTACGCTTTACAATATAAACTACCGATGCCATTGCAATAACTACCATCAATGTCATTCCTGCTATTAATACATATGGTACTTCACCAGTTCCCACTGCTACAATAACATCTGCTTTATCTTCATTGTCTGTTGTGTCTTTTTCGTTAAATCCTGCTTCGTTTTGTGTTGTTA
>CAKPDW010000002.1 GCA_934149115.1 uncultured Clostridia bacterium | reverse complement strand
TGTACTTTTTTGTCATCAGATACAAGAATAACTTTATCGAAAGTAACTTTTTTACCTTCTTCAGCATCTAATTTTTCAAAAAATACAACATCCCCTTCTGTTACTTTGTATTGTTTTCCACATGCTTCAATAATTGCGTACATTTAAGTACACCTCCCTTTTTCGTATACTCGCTAATCCTTACATATAGGTAGTTAGAATAACTCTAACATTTATGGAACCTTAATTAAGCGGATTACAGTTACATATTGTAACACAGGGATGGCCATTTGTCAACAAAAATAAAGAAATATGCACATATTTGGAGTATAATTTATAGTATATTATAAATTTTTAGATACATAAATCTTCCAATTGACATTAGACACTATTTGATATATTATTTTTTGTATGTAGAAATCTACAAATCCAAAGAAAAGGAGAAGATTATTTTGGAGAATAAAACAACGTATATTGTTATCGGAATTATTGCTGTTATTGCATTTGTTATAATAACAGGAGTAATACTATCTGATAGTGGAAAAGAAAAAAATACAACTAACGTAAATAATTCCACAAATAAGAGTGCAACAAATAATACTTCAAATAGCACAGAAGACACAACAATGGATGATTCTTTTGATTATGAATCTTCAGCAGAAGAACAAATGGCAGAACCAAAAGAAGGAGAAACAATTGCAGTAATGCATGTTAAAAATTATGGAGACATAACATTCAAATTTTTCAAAGATAAAGCACCAAAAGCTGTTGAAAATTTCCTAACACATGCAAAAGATGGATATTATAATGGTGTTAAATTCCACAGAGTAATGGAAGATTTTATGATTCAAAGTGGTGACCCTAAAGGAGATGGAACAGGAGGAGAGAGCATATGGGGAAAAGGCTTTGAAGAAGAAATAGACACAGGATTAGTACCATATAGAGGAGCTCTTTGTATGGCAAGCCAAGGAACAGGAACATCAACACTAGGAAGTCAGTTCTTCATTGTACAAGCAAAAGCTGATGATACACAAGCACAAACACTTAAATCATATGGATACCCAGATGGATTAATTAAAGCATACTCAAAATATGGAGGATATTTAAGTTTATATAAACAATACACAGTATTTGGTCAAGTTATATCAGGAATGGACGTTGTAGACAAGATTTCACAAGTTGAAAAGACATTATCTAGCACAGGAGAAATGTCAGTACCAGTAGAAGATATAATAATTGAATCAATTGAAGTAAAAACAAAATAATATTTATTAAAGTACCGTTTTGAAAAAGATGGTACTTATTTTTTGAAATATAGCATATTACATAAAAATAAAAAAGAAAAACCACTTGCATAATTATAGAAATTATGTTACAATAATCAACGTTAACCTTACTCGTACAAAAAATACGGGTTACAAATCCAAAAGGAGGTGGAAATAATGAATAAATATGAAAGCGTAATCATTATTAATCCAAGTTTAGATGAACAAGGAACTAAAGAAGTAATTACAAAATTTACAGATTTAATAACAAATAATGATGGAAAAGTTGAAAATGTAGACGAAATGGGAAAAAGAAAATTAGCTTATGATATAAAGAAACATTCAGAAGGTTATTATGTTGTTTATACTTTTGAAGCTAACCCAGAATTTATAAAAGAATTAGAAAGAATCTACAGAATAACTGATAACATATTAAAATTTATTACAATAAGAAAAGAAGATTAATAGTATTTTAATACTTTTAATATAGGAAGGCGGAAAAATGAATAAAGTTGTTTTAATGGGAAGATTAACAAGAGATCCAGAAACAAGATACACACAAACAAATAATACTCTAGTAGCATCATTTACATTGGCTGTAAACAGAAGATTTGCAAGACAAGGTGAAGAAAGACAAGCAGATTTTATACCAATAGTTGCTTGGAGTAAAACAGGAGAATTCTGCAGTAAATATTTCAAAAAAGGTCAACAAGTTGGAATTATAGGTAGAATTCAAACAAGAAATTGGGATGATGATCAAGGACAAAAGCATTATGTGACAGAGGTAATTGCTGAAGAAGCATACTTTGCAGATAGTAAAAGAGATGGAGCAGGAGATAGCTTTGAAAATACTTTCGGAACAGCAGTTTCAGAAAGTCAAGAATTTCAAGTTTCATCTGATGATGATTTACCATTCTAAAAAAATAAAAAAGATTGGGGGGTATAAGATGGCTGATAAAAAGAATAGAAAAAACAATAGAAACAATATGGATGATGATTTCAATCCAAAATTCAGAAAAGCTAGAAAAAAAGTTTGCGTACTTTGTAGTGATAAGAATTTTGAATTAGATTATAAAAATGCAGATCAATTAAAAAAATTCATAAATGATAAAGGTAAAATATTACCAAGGAGAGCAACAGGAGCTTGTGCAAAACATCAAAGAGAAATAACATTAGCAGTAAAAAGAGCAAGACATATTGCTATATTACCATATACACAAGACTAGTATATGAAAAGGACATTTCTAAATATTTAGGAATGTTTTTTTATTTTATAAAAATAATAATACACAAAAATGTGTATTTAAAAATTTGTGAACGAACAAAGACACAGATTAAAATATTATAATAAGTGCAAATGTAAAAAATACGTATAACTAATTTTAGAATAAAATAAAACAGCAGATTTTGAATAATCAAGTCTGCTGTTTTATGCTTTTATATAGGTTGCTCTTAATTATTGAGCTCCACCAACCATTTCATCTTTCAAATTAACCGTTATAATTGAACCTTCTTCAACCTGCGTACCAGCTAAAATATCCTGAGAAATAACTTTTCCAGAGCCTTCAATTGCAATATTCAAATTCAAAGAATTAAGAGTATTTTGAGCTTGTTGAGCTGTTTTTCCTTTTAAATCAGGAACTTCTTTCATAGTTTTTTCTGAACCAGCTGTATACAAACAAATTATAGAACCAGGTTGTAAAAATGATCCAGATTTAGGATATTGTGAACTAACAATTGCATCTGAATTAGCAGAAGTTTTTAAAAGAACTTTAAATCCAGAAGCTTCTAAAGTTTTTCTAGCATCAGTTAATGATTTAGAAGTAACATCAGCTAAAATTGTAGAAGATTCATTTTGAGATGTTGTAGAAGTAGATGTAATTCCTAAATGAGGTAATACTTTAGATAAAATCTGAGAAGCAACTGGTGCACAAATTGTACCACCCTGGTGACTACCTCTACCATCACTATTAGGATTATTTAATACTACTAAAACAATAACTTCAGGATTTTCGACAGGAGATATTGCTACAAAAGAAGCAACATATCCTTGTTCTTTTTTATCATCTGGTGGTTCAGATGTTCCACTTTTTCCACCAACTGAATATCCATTAACAGCTGCATATTTACCAGTACCATCAGTAACAACAGAACGCATCATACTTTTAATTTTACTAGAAGTATCTTCTGAAATAACTTGTCTAACTTTTACAGGAGCAAGTTCTGTTTCTACACCAGTATCTGTATTTACAACCTTACTAACAATACGAGGTTGCATTAAATTTCCACCATTAACTGTTGCTGAAACAGCAGTAATTAATTGTAAAGGTGTTATAGAAAAACGTTGTCCAAAAGACATTGTTGCAAGTTCAACCTCATGACAATCATCATAATCGTAGAAAATGCTCTTTGACTCTCCAGACATTCTAACACCAGTTTTATCAAGTAAACCAAAAGCTTGCAAGTATTTGTAAAAACGCTCTTTACCAATACGTTGACCTAACTGAATCAAAGAAGGATTACAAGATTGTTCCAAAGCACCTCTAAGAGATAATTTTCCATGAGCTACAGAAGACCAACAACTTATTTCTCTATCTCCAACTTTATAAATTTTATTACAAGTAAAATCTCCTTCAGTATCTGTTTTTACAACATTTTCTTCTAACCCAATAGCTGAAGTTATTAATTTAAAAGTAGAGCCAGGTTCATATAAATCAGAAATAGGTTTATTACGCCACATATTATTTAAAGCAGCTGATTTTTCTTCTGTTGACATAGTATCCCATTTTGATTGAAGTTCAGTAGTATTTGGAGTAAATGGTGTGTTCAAATTATATGTTGGATAACTTGCCTCAGCTAAAATATCTCCAGTAGAAGGCTTCATAATAATTACACAACCACCATCAGCACGATTTTCTTTAACAGCTTGATTTAAGTATTCTTCTGCAATGGATTGAACTGTAACATCAAGAGTCAAATACACATCACTACCATTTTGAGCTGGAATATATTGCTCATTTTCATCAGAAATAGCCTGTTTATTTACATTAGTAGATGTTACGATTCTACCAGGAGTTCCACTAAGCTCATTTTCCCAAGCAGATTCTATACCTTCCAAACCTTTATCATTACCATAAAAACCAATAACATTAGAAGCTAAACTATTATAAGGGTATGTACGTTTTGAATCATCATCAATATTAATTCCAGAAGATATTTTATTATCACTCATCCATGTATTTAAGTTATCAATTACAGGTTTCTCAACCTTTTTTGCTATAGTAATTACTGAAGAATCAGAATTTAATTTTTCTAAAACTTCATTATAGTCCATAGAAAAAATTTCTGAAAAACCAGAAGCAAGTGTTTCATTGGAAACTTCAGATCCATCATTATAAAAAACTTGTCCACGATTAATAGATACTGTATCTACAGTTGAACTTATTGCTAAAATTTTATTTGTCGCA
Source organism: uncultured Clostridia bacterium (assembly GCA_934149115.1). Lineage (GTDB taxonomy): Bacteria > Bacillota > Clostridia > TANB77 > CAG-508 > UMGS1994. The sequence goes on along the minus strand of CAKPDW010000002.1, from coordinate 47,556 downwards.
TCATAAATAGTACCTCTTTTACTTGCCAAAACTTGACTAGTAGTTTGCTGATTATAAGCATTAGCCTTATATTCAGTACCTTTGACAAATTGAATATATCCTATTCTAATTAATAATAATAAAAAGCAAAACGTAAAGCCTAAAAGTAATGTTAAAGAACGAGAAGTAAATACATTTTTTTCCTTAAAAACTGTTCCAATCCCCAACCTTTTATTAATACGATTTTTTCCTATGTGAATCATTCCTTTCAAAAAGTAAGAAAAAAACATAACCATAAATTGTAATTTTCTTCTTACGTATAAATATATAATTATTTTATATTATAGAAAAACAAAAATCAATATGATATAATACAAAAAGAAGTTAATAATTTTGAAAAATAATTATAATTTTTAATATCAAAATTTAATTTTTTTCTAACATAATTTCTATATGAGGAAGGAATAATATAAAAATGAATTTATATAATGAAACAAAATTTATAATGAAACAAAATAATATAATTGCAAATAAAAATCTTGGTCAAAATTTTTTAATAAACGAAAATGTAATTGATACAATAGTAGATAGTGCGCAAATAGGAAAAGAAGATTTAATAATTGAAATAGGACCAGGACTAGGGACACTAACAAGTAAATTAGTAGAGAAGGCTGGAAAAGTGATATGTGTAGAAATAGATAAAAAAATGATACATATTTTAGAAAACAGATTTCAATTATATAAAAACATAGAAATAATAAATGAAGATATTCTAAAATTAAATTTAGAGAAAATAATAAAAGAAAATAAAAATGAGAAAATAAAAAAAGCAAAAGTTGTTGCAAATTTACCATATTATATAACAACACCAATAATAATGAAATTATTAGAAGAAAGATTAGATATAGAAAGTATAACAGTAATGATTCAAAAAGAAGTGGCTGAAAGACTAGTTGCAAAGCCAGGGACAAATAATTCTGGAAGTATTACTTATTCAATATGGTATTATACAAATCCAAAAATAATAATGGAAGTTCCAAAAGAATCATTTATACCAGCTCCAGAAGTGACGTCAAGTGTCATACAATTTAGTATTTTAAAAGAACCAAGGATAGAGATAAAAAATGAAAAATTATTTTTTAAGATAATAAAAGTTGCATTTATGCAAAAAAGAAAAACACTTATAAATGCTCTAGTAAATGGAAAAATTTTAGAAAATAAAGAGCAAGCCAAAAAATGTTTAGATGAATTAGAAATTGATGAAAAAATAAGAGGTGAAAAGTTGACTCTTGAACAATATAAAAAGATTACAGAATATATTGAAAAAATGAAAATAAATAAAGAGTAAAATCAAAAATCTGAAAGTTTAGTAAATTTTCAGATTTTTTCTTAGCATCAACAAATAAAAATATTGTAAAAAAAGAACAAAGATTCGAACTAAAAAATTTATTTTAGCAAAGAAAATTAAATCGAAAAAATATGGCTGAAACACAGGTATGCCTAGGAAAAAAATGAAAATGTAACAAAAAATTAAAAAAAGTGTAACATTTTTGCAATAAAGCATTGAAATCCTTCCTATTTCTGTAGTATAATACTATTGTGAGACTATGTAAAAATAGTTGAAATAAGAGAAAAACTTAGGAGGATGTTTATATGTTAAAAAGAAAAGAGTATTGCAAAATAGTAACAACAATTGTTTTAGTAATGTGTCTTACTTTTGCAAGTAGTTTTAACTTATTTGCCAATATAAGTTTTGCAGAAAGCGAAAGCTTAGGGAAACAAGATTCAGAACAAATGACAAACAATATTGATTACGATGTAGAATTTGAAAAAGGCAATGAAGAAAAAGGATATGAATTTGAAGGAACAACAGATGAGGAAGAATTATCAATTCATATGAAAGTTGAAATCAAAAAAGAAGGATACTTAAAAAATGGCCAAATATTGATTGAATCAGAAAATGGATTATCTTTTGAAATCTCACAAGAACAAGGAGAAAAATATCAAACAGAAGAAAATCACATTTTACTTTCAAATATTAGTGCAGGAGAAAAAATTGATATAAAATTACCTATTAAATACAAAGAAAGAGACGACATAGAAAATCTAAACAAAAAAATAAATGTTAAATTAATAGGAACATATGTAAATAAAAGTGGAAAAGAAAAAAGCATTTCACAAAACATAATATTAAAATTAATGTGGAAGGTAAACACAGAATATGAAATAACATCAGAATTAAAAAAATATATTCCATATAAAGATGGAGCAATTATCCAAACAAATATAAAAACCTTAATACCACAAGGAAATAAATTTGTATCTAAAGAAAAATTAGAGATAGAAGCAATTGATATCGAAGGATACAAAATAGAAAAAGTAATTGTAACAGAAAAAACAGATGAATTAAAAGAAAATGAATGGAACTATGATAATTCACAAAATAAAATATTCATCAATCTAGAAAATAATGAAAAATCATTGGAAAGCAAAGAATTTTTTGTTACATATATATTATCAGGAAAAGATGAAATTCAAAAACCATTTAAAACAACATCAAAAATAAATGGTTCTATTTTCATGTATGGAACAGAAGAATCAGCAAGCAATGAAATAGAACAAGAATATGAAATAAATGAAGCAATCGGAAATATAGTTTCAATAGACGGAGAAACAACACCAGCTATAAAAGAAGGAAACATATTAACAAATAGTTTATCAGAAGAAAATAATTATGAAACAGATTTTGAAAGCAAAATAAACATAGATATTTCATCAACAGATATGTGCGAAGGAATAATCATAAAAAATAAAACAATGGAATTTGAAAATTCAGATGGAAGATATGAAATATCAAATTCAAAATGTAAATCAATTAAAGTTTCAAAAGAAAATTTTGATAAAATCTTTGGAGAAAACGGAAAAATTGAAATATTAAATGAAGCTGGAGAAGAAATTTCAGAAATAAATAAAAATACAAAAATAGAAAATGATGAATTTATAGCAGAAGTAAATGCAGAAAAAATAAGCATCAAAACTTCAAAACCAGCAAACGAAGGAATTATAACATTAAAACTAAACAACTCTATAGGAAAAACAGATTATACATATGAAAACTTAAAAACATTCTCAAATATAAATGTAAATTATGAAGGAAGTATACTTCATAATGAAAATTCTGAAAACAAAGTATCAGATATAGAAAATAAAATAGAATTAATAAAACCAGAAACAAATGCTGAAATGACAATTTCTAGGAATACACTAAGTACAATATCTGATAACAAAGTAGAATTAGAAATAAAAATGAATAATACAAACGAAGATAATGACTTATATAAAAATCCTAGATTCCAATTAACATTTCCGGAATATGTTGAAGATGTAAGTATTACAAATATTGCAATAGCTAATTCTGAAGATGTATTTGAAATAAAAAATAATTCATTATCAAAAAATGCTGAAGGAAAACTTGTACTAGACATAGAGACAGAAGGAGAACAAGTAAAATACAATTCAAACAACATAACAAATGGAACAAGCATAATAATAAATTGTAATCTAAAATTAAATTTATATACACCAACAAGCAAAGACAAAATTGAATTAAGATATATAAATGAAAATGCAACACAATATAAAAACGAAAACAACAATGAAGGATATAATGAAGTTGAAGTAGAATACAAAGCTCCAGTTGGAGTAGTAAGCATAAACAAAATATCTAATTACAGTGAAACAGGAAATACAATTACATCAGTTAACCAAGGAAAAGCAACTGATAAAATAGAAATTTTTGATGAAGCAAAAACAGCAACAATGGACGTAATTGTAATGAACAATAACGAAAATAATTGCAAAGACGTAAAAATCTTAGGAAGAACACCATTTAAAGGAAACAAAGATGTAACAACAGGAAAAGACTTAGGAACAACAATTGATACTAAAATGGTAGAAGAAATAAAATCAGATGAAAATAATAAAGTAAATGCAACAATATATTATTCTGAAAACGGAGAAGCAACAGAAGATTTAGAAGATAATAACAACAAATGGACAACAATACCAGAAAATCTAGAAAATATAAAATCATATTTAATAGTATTAAATGATTATGAAATGCAACCAGGAGAAATATTAAAATATTCATATCAATATCAAATACCAGAAAATCTAGAACACAACACAAATATCTATGGTTCATTTAAAACAATATATGAAAATGAAAATAATGTTGCAACACTTAAAGAAGAATCAAAAGCAGATATAGTTGGTCTAACAACAGGACAAGGACCACAATTAGCAGTAAAAACAATATCAAATATTCAAAATACAGTAAAAGAATATGAAAAAATAAAATATACAGTTACAGTAGAAAATACTGGATCAGAATCAGCAGAAAATATTGTTGTAAAAACAGAAGTTCCAACAGGAGCTACATTAGCAAGCCATTCAACATATAGCTCAGTAGAAACAACAAAAGGTTGGTCATTAAGTGCAGACAGAGAAATAGAAACCAAAATAGAAAAATTAAATCCAGGAGAAATCAAGAAAGTTGAGTTCTTTGTACAAGCAAATAAATTACCAACAATAGAAGAATATTATGCAACAGAAGAAGGTTTTACACAAAATGAAGATGGAACATATAGTATAAATGAAGAATATGTTGATGAAAATGGTGAAACAAAATATAAAGAAAATAAAATTAATGGAATTCCAGAAATTAAATTAGTATGTAAATCAACAGTATCAGCAAAAGAATTAGATAAATCAATAGAATCAGAAGATGCAGGAATTGTTGTAGAAAAAGCTAATTTAGTAGCTGAGGAAACAATAGAAACAGAAGAATCAGTAGCAAGAGTAAATGAGGAAATTGAATCAAAAATTCAAATTCAAAACAATAGTCAAGATGTAATGAGAAACATAAAAGTAACAAAAGTTTTACCAGAAGGATTAAACTACAATGAGAGTTATGTAAGAGGATATGAAGATGATGGTCTAACATTAAGAAAAATTGAAACAACAAACTATGATAAATCAACAAGAAAAGTAACATGGACAATTGATGAGTTACAACCAGGAAGAACAGCATTAGTTATTGGTGACTGGACAATAGGAAATATGAAAGAAAACACATATAAAGATACAATAGCTACAAGTTCAACAATAGCTGTTAATGGAGAAGAATATCAAGCAGGTGAAATTGATATAACAGTTGGAAGACCAAAATTGGAAGTAGCACAAATATCTAACAAAACAAATGAGTACATAAAAGTCGGAGACGAAATAGAATATACATTTAATATAAAAAATGTAGGTTCAGCAAGAGCAAACGATGTTACATTAATTGATAAATTACCAGATGAAGTAACAATAAAAAAATTAGATTATGTGGTAGATGGAGTAGAAGTATCAAAAGTAGTTGCAAAAAATGAAGATGCAACAGTATATACAAGCATATTACCAGAAGGAGAATTAAAAGCAAAAGTTGTAGCAGAAGTAAATGATATATCTGCACCACAAAGAACTATAACAAATGTTGGAAATGTTGAAGGAGAAGACATTACAAAAGTTGATTCTAACAAAGTAACAAATATAATAGAAAGAACGGCAAATAATACAGAAAATACTGAAACATCAAATAGTTCAAATTCAAATAGCCAAAATAATAAATCAAATAATGAAACAACAGATACAAAAAATAAATACGAGATTAAAGGTACAGTATGGATAGACGAAGATAAAAATGGACAAAAAGATAATGGAGAAGCTAAAATATCAGGAATAGAAGTAAAATTAATAAATACAAAAACATCAGAACAAATTGAAAAAACAGCAACAAATCAAGATGGTGAATATAAATTTAGTAATTTAGATAACGGAACATATATTGCAATATTCTCTTATGACAGTAGTAAATACGGATTAACAGAATATAGAAAACAAGGAGTAGCAGAAGACAAAAATTCAGATGTAATTAATTCTCAAGAAAATGGAACAACTGTAGGAACAACAGATGTAATAACAATAGAAAACGGAAGTAAATCAAACATAGACATGGGATTAATAAAAGCAACATCATTTGATTTAGCATTAACAAAAACAATTAGCAAAGTTACTGTACAAAATAAAGGTGGAACAAAAGCATATGATTTTAACAACACAGATTTAGCCAAAGTAGATATAAATGCAAAATATTTAAATGGATCAACAGTATTAGTAGAATACACATTTACAGTTAAAAATGAAGGAGAAATCGAAGGTTATGCAAAACAATTAGTAGATTATCTACCAGAAGAACTTGAGTTCAATACAGAGTTGAACAAAAACTGGTATAAAGGAAATGATGGAAATCTTTATACAGACGAGTTAGCTAATACTGCTATACAAGCAGGACAAGAAAAAACTGTAAAATTAACATTAACAAAAGCAATGACAGAAACAAATACAGGTATCATAAACAACCAAGCAGAAATTGCAAAAGATTATAACAAAGCAGGAATTGCTGATGCGGATTCTACACCAGGAGACAAAGACCAAAAAGATGATGATATGTCATCAGCAGACTTAATCATAGGTGTAAAAACAGGTGAAACATTAATATATATGTCAGCAATAATTGCAGGATTAATAGCAGTAATAATTGCTGTAGTAGCAATAAAGAAAAGTAAGTTAATTTATAAAATTCAAATAAGATTCAGAAAGGAGGTGTAATACAAATGAAAAAAAGTAAAGTAATATTTTCAATAATTTTAGTAATAGCATTAACATTAATAATGTATTCAGGATATAAAATATGTGCAAAATCAACAAACGAAATGATTTCAGAAGGAAATGGTTTACCAAAAGGATTTCCATATATAACTTATGAAGATTTGATAAATGAGAATGATACATTATGTTCAGGTAAAGGAATTGGATTAATAGGTTCTGCTAGAACAACAGTATCAACAGGAGGAAAAAGCCAATCAGAACCATATCTAACAATGAATGATATAGGAAAGAAAATATTCCAAGAAGAAAAAACAGCATCAGGAGATGTAACATCAGCAAGTTTTAAAAACCCATATTCAGCAACAACAAGTTATACATATGGACATTATAAAGAATCAAGCAAAAAGACAGCTACACCAGAAGAAGCATATGTTTTAGCGGAAATATCTGAAAACTTTCAATCAAAAGATAGTACATTTTATAATATAACAGATAAAGAATATACAGGAAAAATTGAAAATGCATATTTTTATAATCTATATGGAACAGTAATTTATGGTGTAAACATAGATAAAACATCAGGTGAACCAAAAGATTTCGTAGTAAAAGATGAAAACTCAGGAAAATATTATTATGTAGAAATAAAAGATAGTGGAAAATACTTCCCATATACATATGTACAATATGCATGGTGGAAGACACCAGCAGGAGGAAGTTCAAATAAAGTACAAGCAACAGCATTATCAAAAGAAGCGGAAGCATTTGAAGCATATATAAAGAAAGTAGCAAAAAGAGATTCAAACGGAAAAATTGTTACAGAGAAAAAGACAGTAACTGTAAACGGAAAAGAAGCTACAGTAACAGCACCTGTAATTGATTATAAAGTTACAGGAGAAAGCGATAAAGCAGAAGTTCAATATGATAAAGATAATCAAAAATACTTAATAGGACCATTTAAAATAAACTATTATGAAGAATCAGTTACAACAGAAAGAGGTAAAGTAGATTTTTCAGCAATAACTAATGCAACATTAGTAAGTAATTTAGGAGAAGTAGACAGTTCAAAATGGCACTTCAAATATGATAAAAGAGAATCAACTGATAAAGCAACATATCCTCATAATGGAGAAGAATTCTATATAGTTTTAGATTATATAGATGATATGAGATATATAGAAAATTTAAAATTTGATTTTAAATACATGAATGCAGGAGGAGAATATTCATCACTTAAAGGAGAGTATTTCTCAGCAAAATGGGAACCACAATCAAAAGCAATATGGTGTGAAGAAGGAGCAAAAAATTGCCCATGTGGAGGTCATCATACATCAGCTCAATATGATTCAAATGGAAAACAAACATGTTCAGGAGGAGCAAAGAGATGCTCACATGGATATTACCATAAACATGTTGTAAAATGGGAATACTGGGTAGAGTTAAAAGATTTAACACCAAACAAATCACAACCATTAGCACAAGTATATGTTGGAGCAAGATGGTATGAAAAAGCAGAATATTCATTCAATATAAAACATAATCCAGAAGAATTGATAAGATTAACAATTCCAATGGAAGGAGAAGTTTGGATAGATAAAGAACCAGACAAAAAGAATCCTGATTATAAAGAAGGAACAAAACAAGACGGAGAAAATGGATATAAAAATGCAGAAGTATACATATATAAAGTATATAGAAAAGACGGAAAAATAGAAAAAAGAGAATTAGCAAAAGTATATGATGAAGACAATCAAAAAGAATTAAGCTATCCAATATATACAGATGAAAATGGAAAATACAAAATACCAAACATCAATGTTCCAGGATCAAGTAAAGAATCAGATATGAAAGAAGATGGATATGATATTTCATATGATGTAGAATTCAAATATGATGGACAACACTATGAAGCATCAACAGCACTTCCAACAGCAAACGGAGATGCACAAACATATATAAAAGCAAGTAAAAAAGAAAAAGAAGCATATGAAAAAGATTCAATAGCTTCAGAAGATGCAACAGAAAGAGATAATTACAATAAGAAATTTACAGAAGTATATGGTGGAAATAGCATAGACTCAAATGGAAATACAAAAGGATATGCAAGTAATGGAAAAGATACATTAGATTTAGATTATACATCAACAGCATTTTCAGTACCAAACAGTACAAATACAAGAAGATTATCAACATTAACTGTATTAGATAACAATGAACATATAATAGATCAATATAAAATGACAGCAACAACAGGTAATACAGGAGTTTATTATCCAGTAGATAATAAAATATCAGTAAGTGAAGCAGATGATGTAAAAGAATTAAGTGTATTAAATGATGAAAAAGGAAAAACAACAACATATAAAACAATATATAATTATATGTTACACATCAATCTAGCTGTAAAAGAAAGAGAAAAAACAGACTTATCATTATTCAAAGATTTATATAAAGCAGAAATGATAGTAAATGAAAAAGAAATTACAAAAACATATAACAAATATGTTGATGTAGAAGATGAAGCAAATAAAGAAGCTTTAGAAGTTCAAATTGAAGCTTGTAAAATAGGAAAATATAAATTAGGACTATATAGTTCAGATTACGAATATCGTTCAACAGTATATGAAAAGAGTGCAGAAGTAGTAAAAAATATAAAAGCAGATACAGACTTAAAAGTATATCTAACATATAGAATAGCAGTAAATAATGAGAGCCAAGCAAATGGTGACTTAGTAGCAACAATAAATCAAATAAATGATTATTATGACAAATCATTTACATTAGTAAATGAAGACATAAAAGCAAACGTTTTAGATAATAACCAAGATAGAGTAAATAAAGTAGTTGCAGAAAGCCCATATTATAGAATTGTAAAAGCAAATGAAACACCAACATATACATATTGGTCAGATAATATGCAAAGATTCACATGTAATGATACAAACAAACAAGTAAATGATGATTACAAAAAATTAACAATAACAGATTTAAAAGGACAACGTTTATCAAAAGGTGAACAACTAGAAATGTTTATAACATTTGAAGTTGATAAAGATGGTTATAAAGGAACAGCTGAAAGACAAGATTTATTAGGAGAGAAGAATAACGTTGCAGAAATAGCAAATTATTCAACATATTACTCAGATGGAAAAGTAGCAGGAATAATAGATAGAGATTCAGCACCAGACAATATTGACCTAACAAGAAATGTAAAAGAATGGTATGAAGATGATACAGAATCAGCACCAGCAATCAATATTGAATTATATAGATACAACAGAGAAATAAATGGTAATGTATGGGAAGATTCTGAAACAGTAGATTTATTGTACGGACAAAAAGTTGGAAACGGAATCATGGAAGACGGAGAAAAACCAATTAAAGACATAGACGTACAATTAGTTGAAAAAATCCAAATAGATGGTATTGAATACGAAAAAATTTGGTCAGAAGAAGATTTCACAAATCTAACATCAGAGGAGAAAAAAGACTACAGATTAAAAGATGTAACAACAGATGAAAATGGATATTATAACTTCAAAGGAGTTCTTGCAGGAAATTATGTAGTAAGATTCAAATATGGAAATAAAGAAGCAACAGTAAAATATAATGGCCAAGATTATAAAAATACAGCATATCAAGCTGATATGACAAATGAAGACGGAACAAGCACACTAAACAATGAATGGCAAGACCTAAAAACAAACAAGTTAAATGATTCAAGAGTATCAGATGCAAGAGATTATGAATTACAAAGAATGAAAGTTGTAGCATATTCAAAAAATATTAATAATCAAATAGGAACAATATTAGAAAGTGCAGATAATACAAATGACCATACAGAACTAATAAAAAATACACAAATGGTTGCAAATACAGCAAAATTGAATATTGAAATAGAACACCAAGATTACATAGATTATGGAACAGTCAATAAAGTAAATGGACTAAATGAATACACATATACAGTAAAAAATATTGACTTTGGACTAGAGAAAAGATCAGAAACAGCAATAGAATTAGACAAGAAAATATCAAGAATATCTTTATATAAAGATGATGGAACAACTGAATTATTAAATGTATACTTCAATGAAGATGGAACAATTAATAAAGAAAAACCAAACAGCAAGTATGTAGAAAAAGTAACACACTTGAATGAGGAAAATAATATACAAGGTTTTGAATATATTCCTACAGAAAGTCAATTTAAGAATGGAACTTTATTAAAAATAGAATATCAAATAACAATAAAAAATAATTCTGAAGTAGATTGGACAGGAAAATTAGCTGAATTCACAAACTCAGAAGATATATTAAATAAAGTTGCAGAACTTGAAAAAGAAAATGACTATGTATCTGGAGAAATGATTGAATATGGTAAATATGTTGGATTAAACTACTATAACAACAAAAACAATGACACAGACAAAATTGTAAAAACAAAAGTTGAACAAATTATAGACTATGTAGATAATGACGCATCATCAAGTGAAGAGGACAATACAAGTATAGAAAACAGTAGCTGGACACCAATAACATTAGAAGAACTAAAAAATAATAAAATGTTAGATTCAAAAGTATATACAGATAACAATGGTCAACAAACTCTAGTAGATTCAAAAGGTAGAGAATACATATCAGATGGAAAGAGCAATGTAATTGTTACAGAAAATGAAATGTATAACCCAGATGTTATAGCAGAATTAGTACCTGAACAAGCAGCTACAGCTACAGGAAACTCAGCATCAGGACAAATAAGAGTAGTAGTTTCAAAACAATTAAATGAAGAAAATTCACAAAATGATTTATATAATAACATAGCTGAAGTTCTATCATATTCAAACACAGTCGGAAGAAGAGACGAATTAGCAGTGCCAGGAAATGCAGAAGTTGCAAGAGGAGAATATTTAGCAGCAACAGGTTATGATAATGGAGAATTAAAAACAGATTATGAAGGTGCAAAAGAAGTTGAAGTAAATGGAACAGTATTACACCTAAATGGTGAAAGAGATGCAGATGCACCAAACTATGTAACATTAACAGAGCCAACTGGTATTTCAATAAGAGAATACAACAAGAGAAATTATGCAATTGCAATAACAATTTCAGGAATAATATTAGCAGCAGGAATTGTATTAATTAAAAAGAAAATTATAAAATAAAAAATAAGATTTTTAGAGTAGTACGCTATTTTTAAAACGTACTACTTTTTTTATAGAAAAATAACAAAAAAACAAATGTGCATGAATAAAGACGCTTTTACTTTTTATAGATTTTTCTTGGAAACAAAATAAATGAAAGATAGTATATATATTAAAAAATTGGAAAAAATATCAATCAAGATAAGGTGAACAAGAGGAGATAATTCCAATGAGTAAATACAAGTATCTAAATATAAAAGGTACAAATTTAGAAGAAAATCAATTAGAAAAATATTTAAAACAATCAGCAGAAGAACATATAATAAGCAAAAAATCAGAAAAAATAACATATCCAATTCAAAAAGTTCAAGAAAACTTTAGAAACATTTTCAAAACATATCAATTATTAAATGAACATTTAAGATTAGGAATAAAAATACATTCAGCTGGTGAATGGTTATTAGATAATTTTTATGTAATAGAAGAAACAACAAAAAATATAGAAAAATCATTAACATTAAAAAAATATATGAAATTACCAGGAATAGCAAATGGAAAATATGCAGGATATGCTAGAATATACGTATTAGCAAGTGAAATTGTAGCATTTAGTGATGAGAGTATAACAGAAGAAAAAATAATAAAAGCAATAAATGATTATCAAACAAGAAAAATACTATCAATGGAAGAAATATGGAATATAGGAATATTTATGGAAATAGCAATAATCCAAAAAATATCAGATATATGCGATAAAATATATTATTCACAAATTCAAAAATATAAGGTAGAAAATATATATGAAAGACTAATAGAAATAAAACCAACAGAAGAAAGAATGTTTAAACAGAAATTAAAAAATAAAAGCAAAATAAATGATTTGAATTATTCTTTTATAGAATATATGGTATACAAATTAAGAAGAATAGGGAAAAAAGGCAATCCATATATAGAAGTATTAGAAAAACAAATAAATAAATTGGGAACCACAACAGATGATATTGTTCAAAAAGAGCACTTATATGTTGCAACATTAAAAATAAGAATAGGTTCATGTATAACATCAATAAAATTAATAAACAGAATTAGTTTTCAAAAAATATTTGAAAAAACAAATAAAACAGAAGAATTATTAAACAATGATCCAAGTGGGATTTTTCCAAAACAAACAGAAGATACTAAAGAATTATACAGGAACAAAATAAAAAAATTATCCAATAAAACTAAAATATCAGAAATATATATAACAGAAGAAATATTAAAACTAGCAAATAGATATGTACACACAAATAATAAATCAGAACTTCGAAAAGCACATGTAGGGTATTATTTAATAGATGAAGGAATTTATGAATTAAAAGAAAAGATATTAGAGAAAAAAGTTAAGAAAAAATCAGTAAAAAAAGCATCAAATTTATATATTTTTTTCGCATGTGTTTTACCATTAACACTAAGTATATTAATAGTAGAAAAAATAAAAGTATCAATGATATTAAAAATTATCATATTTATATTACTGTACACACCATTATATGAAATAACAATAAAAACAATAAATTATATAATATTAAAAATAAAAAAATCAGTAAAATTACCTAAAATCAATTTTGAAGACGGAATTGATGAAGAACATAAAACAATGGTAGTAATTCCAACAATACTAGATTCAGAAGAAAAAGTAAATGAGATATTGAAAAAAATAGAAATATATTCATTAGCAAATGACGACAAAAACCTTTATTTCACAATACTTGGAGATTGCACAACATCTGAAAAAGAAGTGGAAAAAAATGATAGAGAAGTTATAGAAAGTGGAGAAAAAGGAGTATATGAGTTAAATCAAAAATACAAAACAAAAGAAAAATTTAATTTTGTATACAGAAAAAGAAGATGGAATGAAAAAGAAGAAAAATATTTAGGTTGGGAAAGAAAAAGAGGCTTATTAATACAATTTAATGATTTATTATTAGAAAAAGAAAAAGGTGACTTTATATCAAATACATTAGAAAACTTTAATGAAAAAATAAAATATATAATAACACTAGATTCAGATACAAATTTAATATTAGACACAGCACAGAAAATGGTAGGAGCAATGGCACATATTTTAAATAAACCAGTAATTGAAGGAAAAATAGTAACAAAAGGATATAGTATAATGCAACCACGAATAGGCATAACATTAGAAGATTCACAAAAAACAATGTTTACAAAAATATTTTCTAGTAATCCAGGAATAGACTTTTATACTAATGCTATTTCAGACATTTATCAAGATTGCTTTGGAGAAGGAATTTTTACAGGAAAAGGAATATATGACTTAGAAATATATCAAAAATTAATTAAAAATGAATTGCCGGAAAACAGAATATTAAGTCATGATTTATTAGAAGGAAATTATTTAAGATGTGGATTATTAACAGATGTAGTTTTATTGGATTCATTTCCAAGTCAATATTTATCATACCTAGAAAGAGAAAACAGATGGATAAGAGGCGATTGGCAAATTGCAAGTTGGATGGAGAAAACCATCAACAAAAAAGAAAATCCTATAAACAATGTAAGTCGCTTTAAAATATTTGACAATCTAAGAAGAAGCATACTACCAATAATACAAATAATAATATTTGGAATAGCAATAGCAAATAAAAGTATACCATTATTAGCGATAGCTTTAATTTCTCTATATATGACAAGTGTTTTAGAAATAATAGATAAGATAATATTTAGAAAAAGTATAACAGAGAAAAAGATATATGCAGATAAAAAATTTTACAAAAATGTATCAGGAATAAGAGGAACAATATTAAGAAATAGTATAGAATTAACTTTTTTACCAACAACAGCGATAAATGCTTTTTTAGCAATTACTAAAACATTATATAGATTAAAAGTAAAGAAAAAACTTTTAGAATGGAAGACATCTGATTCAGTAGATAAATCAATAGAAAATACATTAGAATGTTATTGTAGAAAAATGATTTTTAATATATTTTCAGGAATAATTATGTTTGGATTCTTAAACCCATTAGGAATGGTAATAGGAACACTATGGATATTCGCACCCTATATCGCATGGTTATTAAGTCAAAAAATAGTAATAGAAAGAAAAATCACAAAAGAAAATAAAGAATACTTACAAACAATAGCATTAGAAACATGGAAATATTTTGAAGAAAGTTTTACAAAAGAAAATAATTATCTAGTACCAGACAATTATCAAGTAGGAAGAAAAAACAGTTTTGTAATAAGAACATCATCAACAAATATAGGATTAGAAATATTATCAATAATGTCAGCATATGATCTAAAATTTATTACATTAGAAAAATGTACAGATATGATAAGAAAAGTAATCGAAACAATAGAAAAATTAATAAAATGGAATGGACATTTGTACAACTGGTATAATATAAAAACTCTAGAACCACTAAAACCAGAATATATATCAACAGTAGATAGTGGAAATTTTGTTGGGTATTTATATGTATTACGAACATTTTTGAAATTAAAAGAAATTGATCCAATCCTTGAAAAAGCAGTAGAAAAATTAATAGAAGAAACAAATTTTAAATATTTATATAGTGAAAAACATAGACTATTTTCAATTGGATTTGATGTAACAAGTAATAAATTAACAGATTCGTATTATGATTTTTTAGCATCAGAAGCAAGACAAACAAGTTTTATAGCAATAGCCAAAAAAGATATAAAATACAAGCACTGGATAAATCTAAGTAGAACATTAACATCGCAAAATGGATTAAAAGGATTAATTTCTTGGTCAGGTACAGCATTTGAATATACAATGCCAAATTTAATAATGAAAGTTCCAGAAGGAAGTTTATTAAATGAATCTTGTAAATTTGCATTAGCATGTCAAATAAATTATGCAAATAAAAATCAAATACCATTTGGAATATCAGAATCAGCATATTCACTAAAAGATTTACAAGGAAACTATCAATATAAAGCATTTGGAATTCCAACATTAGGACTAAAAAGAGGGTTAGCAGAAGAACTAGTAATAGCACCATATGCAACAGCAACATTTTTAGAATTTGATACAGAAGAAATGATAAAAAATTTGAAGAAAATAGAAAAATATAATATGAGAAATAAATATGGATTCTATGATGCACTTGATTTTACAAGAGAAAGAATAAATTCAGATAAAAAATATGAACCAGTAAAAACATATATGGCACATCATCAAGGTTTGATTTTAAACAATATAAATAATATTTTGAACAAAGATATTTTAAGAAAAAGGTTCATGAAAAATCCAGAAGTAGAATCAATAAAAGTATTATTAAATGAAAGAATGCCAGATGCAGTAGTACTTTCAAAAGAAGATAGAAATAAAGTAAACAAAGGTAAATATGTAAGCATATATGATGACAAGGAAATCGTATATACACCAAGTGAAGAATTTAATAGATATAATGCAATATCAAGTGATCAATATACAAATATAATAGATTATAAAGGAAACGGATACAGTAAATATAAAAATATACAAATAAATAGATATAGAAATAGAATTGATTGTAATGAAGGAATCGGAATATATTTTAAGAATTTAAGAACAAAGAAAATATGGAGCACATTTGATAGTGATAAAGTTACATTTACACAAGGCAAAGAAGAATTCTTAAAAAGAGAAGAAAACATAGAAACAAAAGTAAAAGTATTTTTAGCACCAGATGAACCAGCTGAAATAAGGCAAGTAAATATAAAAAATGATGGAATATTAGAAAACAAAATTGAAATATATATGGCTATAGAACCACTTCTTTCAGTAATACAAGATGATATAGCACATCCAGCTTACAATAACATGTTTTTAAAATTCGAATATCAAAAAGATGAAAAAATAATAATATGTTCACGAAAATTAAAAGATAAAAAGATTTATTTAGGAATAAAAGTAATACAAAAAAAGGATCAAGAATTAGAATTAGAATTGGAAAAAGAAAAATTTCTTGGAAGAAATACTACAATTCCAAGAGCGGTTATAGAATCAAGTAATTTTACAAATGAAGAAATAGAAACAGTTGAACCAATAATAGCATTCAAAAGCAAAATAGAATTACAACCACAAACAGAAGAAAAAATAAATTATATATATAGAGTCTCAGAAAATAAAGAAGAAATAATAAACTATTTTAATGAAATAACACCAGAAGGGGTAGAAACAATACTAGAATTAGCAAAAGCAAAAAGCGAAGAAGAAATAAAATTTTTAGAAATTAATGGAGAAAAAATAGAAAGTAATCAAAGGTTACTAGGACACTTATTAGAAAAAGATATACCAAGAGAAATAACAAAAACATTTAATATAGAAGAAGTATGGAAATTTGGAATATCAGGAGATAATCCAATAATATTATTAGAAATGAAAAACATAGAAGAATTATACGTGTTAGAAGAACTACTAGACGCAATTGAATTTTTTAATGTAAAAAATATAAGAATAGATCTATGCATATTAAATAATGAGAAAATGAGTTATGAAACATTTGTAAAAGAAGGAATAAATGAAGTAATAAAAAATCATAGATTAGAATATTTGAGAAATAATCAAATATTTGTATTAAACAAAAATGAATTAACTCAAAGTGATATAGAAACAATAGAAACAATAGCTAATGTCAAATTAAATGCAAATACTGGAGGATTAAAAAGCAATCTAGATGAAATAGAAAATATAAAACAAGTAGAAAAAAATAAAGAATATGAATACAAAAGTGTTAATGAAAAAATAGCAAAAGAAGATTTAGAATTTTATAATGAAATTGGAGGATTTACAAAAGATGAATATATAATTAATATAGAAGGAAATATACCACCAAGAGCATGGAGCAATATAATTGCAAATAAAGATTTTGGAACAGTAACAACCGAAAATAGCGGTGGATATACCTGGATAGAAAACAGTAGATTAAAAAGAATAACAACATGGGAAAATGATGCAATACAAGATTTTAAATCAGAAGAAATAATAGTAAAAGATATTGATAAAAGAGAATACTGGAATTTCGGAAATGATGCAGAAAAAAATTCATATCAAGTAAGATATGGAATGGGATATTCAAAATATATTCAAATCAATAATGACTTAATCCAAGAAAATACAGTTTTTGTGCCATTAGATGGAAAAGTAAAAATAAATCATTTAATAATAAAAAATAAAGATAGAAACAAGAGAAGATTAACATTATATTATGCTATAAATTTAAGTATGGGAGAAGAAAAACAAAAGAATTTAGGAAAAATAAAAGTTTCTAAAAAAGAAAATATTATAGAATTAGAAAATATATGTAAAACAAATTTTGATGAAACAATAAAAATAACATCAAGTGAAAAAATTAAATCATACACAAATGATTATAAAAACTTCTTTAAAGAAAAAATGAATCCAGAAAAAGGAATAAATAAAAAAACACTAGTACCAGAAGGAAATATTTTAATAAAAAATGAAATAGTATTAGAAATACCAATAGAACTAGATGGATTTGAAAGAAAAAATATAAATATAATGTTCGGACAAGGAATAGAAGAATATATAGACATAAATAAAGTAGAAAAAGAACTAGAAAAAATAGACAAATATTGGAAAGAAAAAACAGAAAAAATAAAAATTAAAACTCCATCAGAAAAAATAAATTTATATATGAATAAATGGTTAATATATCAAACAATAACAAGTAGACTAAATGGAAAAACAGGTTTTTATCAATCAGGAGGAGCAACAGGATTTAGGGACCAATTACAAGATTCATTAGGAATGAAATGGATTGATATAAATATTCTAAAAAATCAAATAATCGAGTCATCAAAACATCAATTTAAAGAAGGAGATGTAATGCATTGGTGGCATACAAGCAATAAAACAGGAATACGAACACAAATGTCAGATGACAGACTATGGTTACCATATAGTGTTATTGAGTATATAAATTTTACAGAAGATTATCAAATATTAGAAGAAAAAACAGAGTATGCAAAAGGCATAATATTAGATGGCTATGAAGAAAAATATGGAAAATTCGACTATACAGAAGAAAAAGAAACAATATATGAACACTGTATTCGAGCAATAGAAAAAAGCTTAGACTTTGGAAAAAATGGCTTTCCTAAAATAGGGACAGGAGATTGGAATGATAGTTTAAATAAAATCGGAAATAAAGGAAAAGGTGAAAGCATATGGCTAGGATTTTTTCTATATGACATATTAAATAAATGGGAAAAAATATTAGAATACAAAGGAGATAATGATAAAAAAGAAAAATATAAAAAAATAAAAAATGAATTAAAAATAAAATTAAATAAAGAAGCATGGGATGGAGAATGGTATAGACGAGCAATAACAGATGAAGAAGAATTAATAGGAAGCAGTAAAAACAAAGAATGTAAAATAGACAGCATAGCTCAAAGCTGGTCAATAATATCAAAAGCAGGTGAAAACGAAAAAAAATATATAGCACTAAAATCAGCACAGAAATATTTAGTAGATGAAAATAATAAAATAATTAAATTATTAACTCCACCATTTAAAGAAGAAAATATAGATCCAGGATATATAAAAAAATATCCAGCAGGAGTAAGAGAAAATGGAGGGCAATACACGCACAGCAGTATATGGTTAGTAATGGCATTTGCTGAAATGGGATTATTAGAAGAAGCGGTAAACTATTTAGAAATGATAAATCCAATAACACATACAGAAGATAAAGAAAAAGCACAAAGATATAAAATTGAACCATATGTAATAGCAGGAGATGTATATAGCAATAAATATATGACAGGTAGAGGAGGCTGGAGCTGGTATACAGGTTCAAGTAGCTGGTATTATAAAGTATGTTTAGAAAACATATTAGGATTAAAGAAAAAAGGAACAAAATTATATTTGCCACAAAGAATTCCAAACCAATGGGAAAAGTTTGAAATACAATACAGGTATAAGAGTAATTTATATAATATAAAAATAGAAAAAAGCAAAACAGAATCAAAAAAAGTAATTTGTAATGGAAATGAAATAGAAAAAACATATATAGAACTAAGAGATGACAACAAAATTGAAAACATTGAAATAAAATTGTAAAAAAAATGAAAAAAAACTTGTACAAATATTTTGTTTATGATATAAAATATATTATAAATTGTAATAAAAAAAAGAGAGGGGTATCCTAGTGGAAGAAGTAGATGTTGGTAGAGAATTTAATAGAAAAACTATTCTAGTAGTAGATGATGAAGAAAGTATAGTAGATTTATTAGTATATCACCTAAAAAAAGAAGGTTATGATACACTAGAAGCATATGATGGAGCATCTGCAGTAGATATAGCCCTAAAAGAAAAACCAGACTTAATTTTGCTTGATGTAATGCTACCTAAAATGGATGGAATTAGTGTATGTAAAAGAATAAGATATTCATTAAATGTTCCAATTTTAATGATTTCAGCAAAAGACACAGAATTAGATAAAGTAGTCGGATTAGAAATGGGAGCTGATGATTATATAACAAAACCATTCCAACATAGAGAAGTAATGGCAAGAATAAAAGCAAACTTAAGAAAAGCAGAATTAGTAGCACAAGCAGAAATGAAAAATGATACAGAAGAAAATGAAGAAAATATTATAGTTGTTGGAGACTTATCATTAGACCTAAAGAAAGTAGAAGCAAAAGTAAAAGGTGAAATAGTAGATTTAACAATAAAAGAATTTGAAGTATTAAAATATCTAGCTGCTCAGCCAGGAGAAGTAGTTACAAGAGAAATGCTATTAAAGAAAGTATGGGGCTATGATGATTATGTAGGAGCAATTCGTACAGTAGATGTAACAGTAAACAGAATTAGAGACAAAATAGAAAAAGATAAAGCAAACCCAAAAATATTAATAACAAAAAGAGGAGTAGGATATTACGTAGTAGGAAATAAATAAGACTAATAATGCAAAAGATAAGAATTGTAAAATAGATGTATAAAAATTACATTTATTTTACAATTTTTTTGTCCAGTAAAAAAGTAAAAATTAAGAAAAACAAGGTTTTGAAAAAATGTATTACAACTAGGTTACAAGTGTCAATAAATACTTGAATATTCAAAGAATAGTGATATAATATACACAAACACTTGCGTAGGAGTGAAAGATGTTAAAAAGTGTACAAATAAAGATAGTTTTAATATTTATGATATTAGGAATTTTGATGATTGGAATACAAGGAATATTATTCACATCAGAATTAGAACAAATACAACAAATTGCAATAAACAATCAAGATATAAATCAAACAGTAGCAACACAAATAAAAAATACGCAAATTTTATCAATTGGTTTAATAATAGTATTTGCAATCATATCAATAATAGTAGGAATATTTGTAGCAAAAGTAATAATTAGTCCAATACTGAAATTAACAAAAAATGCGGAAAGTGCAGCAAAAAGCGGAAAATATCAAATAAAATATCTAGATGATGGAAAACCTAAAACAGAAGTAGATGAACTAGCCAAAGCATTTAATATGATGCATAGTGAATTGAATGAAAACTTAAAAGAAGTATCAAGACAAAAGAAACAAATTGAAACAATATTATTGCATATGAATGATGGAATAGTAGCATTTGACATTGAAGGGAAAATAATACACAAAAATAATTCAGCAGATAAATTACTAGGACTAAAAGGAACAGAAGAAACCTTTAAAGACGTATTTGAAAAAATAGATGCAGATATAAATTTAGAAAAAATAATATACTTAGAAAATTGGACATCAACACAAGAAAGAGTAACAGTAGGAGAAAAAACCTTAAATTTATTTTTTGCGGCATTTGAAGGAGAAGAAGGAAGACCTGGAGGAGCAATAGTAGTAATACAAGACATTACAGAACATATAAAACTTGATACAATGAGAACAGAATTCGTAGCAGATGTATCGCATGAATTAAAAACACCAATTACTTCAATACTAGGATATTCAGATACACTACTAGAAGATGATTGTGATGAAGAAACATCAAAAAAATTCTTAAAAAGAATATCAACACAAGCAAACAGAATGTCAGAACTAGTTAGTGATTTGTTAACATTATCAAGATATGATGCAGATATGATAACAAACAGACAAGAAGAATTTGATTTAGCAGAAGTAGTCAAAACAACATATGATAGCCTAATTTTTGAAATAGAAAAAAAACATCAAAAAGCAGAATGCTTTGTAACAGCAGACGTTCCACACGTAGTTGCAGACAAAGCAGGAATAGAAAGAGTAATTACAAACATATTAACAAATGCAATAAAATATACACATGAAAATGGCGAAATAAAAATATATGTTGGATTTGTATATAACGATGCTTATATAAAAGTAATAGATAATGGAATCGGAATTCCAGAAGAAGATTTAGGAAAAGTATTTGAAAGATTTTATCGAGTTGATAAAGCAAGAAGCAGAGAAATGGGAGGAACAGGATTAGGATTATCAATAGCTAAAGAAATACTCGACAAAAATAATTCAAAAATAAATATAAAAAGCGAACTAGGAAAAGGCACAGAAGTAGTAATAAGAATACCAACCAAAAGAGAAAGCAAAAAAGAGGATGTTGAATAAAAAATAAAAGGATGGTAAGGAAATGGAAGCAATATTTCAAAATACAACTTTAAATTCATCAGATAAAGCAATACTAATAATAGCGTCAATAATAGTAATAGTACTTGTTTTAATAATAATGTATAAAATAGACAATTTACCAGAACAAGATAAAGTAAAAAGAAAAACTAAAAAGAAAAATGAAGAAGATTTAAAAGATGCAACACAAGAAGAATTAGAAGATAGGCTAGAAAATATAGATACAGAAGATTCAGCTGAAGACAAAATGGAAGAACTATTTAATCAACAGCAAAAAATCGAAAATCAAAAAGAAGAAATACCAGATATAGACTTTGGAAATAATTCTACAGATGATGATATGTTTACTACAAATGATGAAAAAAAAGAAGAAGACTTTGAAAATGATTTAGATATAAACATATTCAAAGATGAAGAAGAAAAACAAGAGAAGAATGAAAAAGAAAACAAAGATAATAAAATAGAAGAAGCAAAAACAGAAGATAAAGGTGAAAAAACAAAAGAAAATAAAGACGAAATCACAGAAGAAGTAAAAGAAGAAAAAAGCAAAAAAACAACAAAAAAAGAAGATAAAAAAATAGCAGAAAAAAAACAAGAAGAAACATCAATATTTACAGATGACATGTTTACAAACGATAATTAATAAAAAATAAAAAAGAAAGGCTGAAAAAATTGAATCCAAAAATAAAAAATATATTAGAATGGGCATATTGCATTATAATAGCAATCGTTTTGGCTTTACTAGTGCGTAATTTTATTGGAACACCAACAATAGTAAAACAAAGATCAATGTATCCAACACTAAAGCCAGATCAAAGATTAATATTAAATCGATTATCAATTACATTAAAATCAGACATAAAAAGAGGCGAGATTATAACATTTGAAGCACCAACAGAACTAAGAATTGATCCAGAAAAAGCTGATATGTCAAATCCAGTAGCAGTATATGATACACCAAAAAGAAACCTATTTCAGAAATTTGTATACTATGGACTAGAATGGGGAAAAACAACATTTATAAAAAGAGTAATAGGATTACCAGGAGAACATATTGAAATAAAGAATAACAAAGTATATATAAATGGAAATGAATACATAGAAGAATATTTAGATTCATCAGTTGTAACAACTCCATGTGATGGAGCATTTACAGATTTTATAGTTCCAGAAGGTTACATATTTGCAATGGGTGATAATAGGCCACAAAGTACAGACTGTAGATCATTTGGATGTATTCCAATAGATAAAATAGAAGGAAAAGTTGCAATTAGATTTTGGCCATTAAACACATTTGGTAATCCAGACAAAAAATAAAAGAGTGGTGTGAAAATGAATATAAAAGGCAATGCAAAAGTAAGAAATGAATTAGAAAAAACAATACAAAGTGGAAATATATCTCACAGTTATTTATTTTTAGGAATAGATGGTATTGGAAAAAAAGAAATCGCAAAAGAATTTTCTAAAAAACTTTTATGTAATAATAAAGAAAAAAATTGCCAATGCAAATCATGTATATGTTTTGAAACACAGAATCATCCAGATTTTAAAATAATAAATGAAGAAGATGAAACAATAAAAATTAACACAATAAGAGAATTAGTTTCAACAGTATATGAAAAACCAATAATGTCAAAAAATAAAATATATATAATAAACAGTGCAGATAAAATGACAAAAGAAGCACAAAATAGCTTATTAAAAACATTAGAAGAACCACCAGAATACACAATAATAATTTTAATTGCATCAAACACAGATATGCTATTAAACACAATAAAATCAAGATGCACCAAAATAACATTTGAAAAATTAACACCATCAGAAATTTTAGAAATATTAAAAGAACAAAGCAAAGAAATACCAGATATTTCGGAAAAAATGTTTGATTTTTTTGATGGAAGTATAGCAAAAGCATTAAAAATACTAGAGAAAAAAGAGATTTATGATTCAATAGATTCAAGTATTGAAAACATAAGAAATATGAAAAAAATTGATTTCTTAACAAAAAACAAAGAAATATTTATAAAAGAAGAAATTTATGAAATATTAGAATACTACATGGTATCATTATTTTACATAGCAAAAAAAACAAATAATATTAAATATATAAATTGTGTAAAATATATACAAGAAACAATAAACCATTTAAAAGCAAATAGTAATTATGATATGAGTATCGACTATATGCTATTCAAGATTTGGGAGGAAGTACATGAAAACAATAGTAGGAGTTAAATTTAAAAAACCAGGTAAAATGTATTATTTTGATCCACAAGATTTACATTTACAAACAGGAGATAAAGTCATAGTAGAAACAGCATTAGGTGATGAATATGGAGAAGTGGTGATAGGAAATAAAGAAATTAATGAGACAAACATAACAAACCAACTTAAAAAAGTAATCAGAGTAGCAACAGATAAAGATACAAAATCATATAAAGAATATAAGAAAAAAGAACCAGACGCATTAAAAAAATGCCAAGAGAAAATTGAAAAACACGGACTAGAAATGAAATTAGTAGATGCAGAATACAAATTTGATGGAAGCAAACTAATATTTTATTTTACAGCAGATGGAAGAATAGACTTTAGAGACTTAGTAAAAGATTTAGCATCAATATTTAGAACAAGAATAGAATTAAGACAAATAGGAGTTAGAGACGAAATCAGAAGAATAGGAGGAAATGGAGCCTGTGGTAGAGAGCTATGTTGTTGTTCTTTTTTAGGAAACTTTGAAACAGTATCAATAAAAATGGCAAAAGAGCAAAACATATCACTAAATCCATCAAAGATTTCAGGATGTTGTGGAAGACTAATGTGTTGCTTAAAATACGAACAAAACGTATATGAAGAAAAATTAAAACGCCTTCCAAAAATAGGAGCAATAGTAAAAACAGAAGAAGGCGAAGGCGAAGTATGTGGAATAGAAACACTAAAAGAAATAGTAAAAGTAAAACTACATGATGGTGAGGAAACATATTATAAAAAATTTAATGCAAAAGATATAAAAATAATAAAAGATGCAGAGGATGAAGAAAAGCTAGATGTTGAAAATCAAGAAGACCTAAAAGAACTAGAAAAATTAGAAAAACTAGAAGAAATAGACAGTAAAAATACAAATGAAGACATATAGCCATTTTAAGGAGAAGAAAAAATGAAATTATTAATAAAAAATGCAACATTATTAGATATGGTTGGGGAAGCACCTAACATAAAAAAAACAGATATATTAATAGAAGAAAATAAAATTGCAAAAATATCAGAAAACATAGTAGATGAAGAAGCAGATGTAATAGACGCAAAGGAAAAAGTTGTAATGCCAGGATTAGTAAATACACACACACATCTTGCAATGAGCATTTTTAGAGGATATAAAGATGATCAAAAACTAATGGATTGGCTTGAAAACGCAATATTTCCAGTTGAAGACAGATTAAGCCCAGATGATATATATTGGAATTCTTTTTTGTCATGCATAGAATTAATAAAATCAGGAACTACAACATTTAATGATATGTACTTTAGAATGGATAAAACCATAGAAGCAGTAGAAGAATCAGGCCTAAGAGGAGTTATAGCATGGTGTATAACAGATACATCTATCAAAGATAAAATAACAAGAACAAGAGAATACCATGAAAAATATAACTATCCAGATAGTAAAATAAAAATATATGTATCAGCACATGCCCCATATTCATGCAGCCCAGACACAATACAATTATGTGTTGATTTAGCAAAAGAATTAAATACAGGAATCCACATACATCTATCAGAAACATTACAAGAAGATAAAATAATCAGAGAAAGATATAACAAAACAGGAACAGAATATTTAAATGATTTACACGTGTTTGATGTACCAGTAGTATTAGCACATGGAATATATATATCAGACAAAGATTTAGAAATATTAAAACATATAAAAGGTGGAATATCACATAACCCAATAAGTAATTGTAAATTATCATCAGGAATATGTGATGTAACAAAATTAAGAAAGAACGGAATAAATGTAGGAATAGGAACAGACGGAATAGGAAGTACAACAACATTAGACATGTTCGAAGAAATGAGAACAGCAGCATATCTACAAAAAATAAACACAATGGAACCAACATCAATAAAAGCATATGACCTATTAAAAATGGCAACAATTGAAGGAGCAAGAGTATTAGGATTAGAAAATGAAATAGGAACAATAGAAGAAGGAAAAAAAGCAGACCTAATATTCATTAATACAAATAAGACACACCTATACCCAGAAAATGATTTATGCACAAATTTAGTATATTCAGCAAATGGTGCAGACGTTGATACAGTAATAATAGATGGAAAAATAATAATGCAAAACAGAAAATTATTAAACATAAATGAAAAACAAGTTAAAAAAAATATTGCAAAAGCAGTAAAAAGGTTGTTATAATATAAATAATTTGAAAGGAGGGATATTAAATGGCATATAAAATTACAGATAGATGTGTAAGTTGTGGAGCATGTGCAGGAGCTTGTCCAGTAGGATGTATTGCACAAGGAAACGAACATTACGAAATAAATAAAGAGACATGTATAGAATGTGGAACATGCCAAAGCGTATGTCCAGTTGGAGCTCCAGAAGCAGAATAAAAATTATATAAAATCGTTTAAAGACACGACTAGAAGTAGCCGTGTTAATTTTATATAATAAGAAATTAACAATGCACAGAAATTTGCTTCGCAAATTTTGCGCACGAACAAAGACATGGACTTAAAAAAGTTAAAACAAATTCAAATGTTACTTTTGTTTTACTAAATTAAAAGTTTGCGAGAGAAATTGAAAGATAAAGACAAAAAAACAAAAGAAAAGCATACAAATAATATTGACAATGTAACACTGATTAATGTATAATAATTAACGTCGGAGATATACATATTAACGGCAAAGATAAGAAAAAAGTAAATCCCACAAGATGGTGTTAAGCTTCGGAAGGAGGGAGATAGAATGTCAGAGATTAAAGTTAATAATGGTAATATAGAAGATGCTCTAAAAAGATTTAAAAGACAATGCGCTAGAAATGGAGTATTACAAGAAGTAAGAAAAAGAGAGCATTACGAAAAGCCAAGTGTAAAGAGAAAGAAAAAATCCGAGGCTGCAAGAAAAAGAAAATTTTAGAAAAATAGGACACGAAAAAGTCGTGTTCTTTTTTTGCGAAAATAAATTGATAATATAATATCAAATCTTGAGAAAATGGAAAAAATGTGATAATATCATACGCATAGGAGGGATAAAAATGAAAAAGAAATTATTAGCAGATTTAAAAGAAGCAATGAAAGAAAAAAATGAAATAAAGAAAAACGCAATACAAATGGTTAGAGCGGGAATACTACAAATAGAAAAAGACAAAGGAATAGAACTAAGCAATGAACAAATAATAGATGTAATAGCAAAAGAAGTGAAAAAAAGAAAAGACTCAATTGCTGATTATGAAAAAGGTGGTAGAGAAGACTTAGTAAAACAAATCAAAGAAGAAATAACATATTTAGAAAAATACTTACCTGAACAATTATCAAAAGAAGAAATAGATAAAATAGTAAAAGAAGTTATAAAAGAAACAGGAGCAACAACAATCAAAGATATGGGAAAAGTTATGAAATCAGCAAAAGAAAAAATTGGAGCACAAGCAGACGGAAAAACAATTAATGAAGTAGTAAGAGAAAATTTAGCATAAAAAACCACTAAAAAGCAAACAATAAAATAAAAACAAGGAGAAAAAGAATGAGTCATATTGAAAAAGAAATAAAAGAAGGTATAAAACTACATTTAATCCAGAATGACAAATTCAAAACAGACTTTACAGTTATGTTTCTAAGTCTACCACTAGAAAAAGAAACATTAACAAAAAACGCATTAATACCAGCAGTACTAAGAAGTGGAAGCGAAAAATACAAAACATTTCAAGAAATAGTTGAAGAACTAGAAATGTTATATGGAGGAATATTTGACTGTGGAATAGATAAAGCTGGGGATAACATAATATTAAAATTTTATATTGAAAGTATAAATGACAATTTTTTACCAAATCCAAATAATAATTTGGAAAAAGTATTAGATATTCTAATAGACATAGTACTTAGTCCTAGAATAGAAAATAATGGATTTTATGAAAAATATATAGAAATAGAAAAAAGAAACTTAGAAAGAATAATAAAAGCACAGAAAGACGATAAAGATATTTATGCATATGAGAGATGTATAAATATAATGTATAAAAATGAAGGATATGGATTAAGCAAATACGGAAACATAGCAGATTTAAAAGACATAACTGCACAAAATTTATATGAACAATACAAAGAATTAATTGATACAGCAAAAATAGATATAATAATAAATGGAGATTTTGAAAAAGAAAAAATCATAGCAAAAGTAGAAGAAAACGAAAAAATAAAACAATTAAAACCAAGAAAAGAAAAAATAATTATAAATCAATATCAGAAAGAAACAAAAAGCAAAATAGAAAGTCCATTAGAAGTAAAAGAAGAATTAGATATAGTACAAGGAAAATTAGTAATAGGACTAGATATATTGCAAAATAACTTAGGGGATTTTAGATATATTGCTATATTATATAATGCCATTTTTGGAAATGGAGTAAATTCAAAATTATTCCAAATAGTAAGAGAAAAAGAAAGTTTAGCATATACAACAAAATCAGAATATATAACACAAAAAAATAACATAATTATTAGATGTGGAATTGAATGTCAGAAATATGAAAAAACTTTGGAACTAACAAAAAAATTACTAGAAGACATGAAAAAAGGAGATTTTACAGAAGAAGATATACAAAAAGCAAAAAAATATATATTAGCAGGAATAGATGCAATAGATGAAGAACAAGATGCACAAATACTTTTCATGTATGGACAAGAACTATCTAAAATGCCAATAACAATTGATGAATACAAGGAAAAAATAAAAAATGTTACAAAAGAAGAAATAACAGAATTTGCAAAAGTAATACAAATAAATACAATCTATTTTTTGAAAAATGGAGGAGAAGATGCAGATAATTGAAAATAAATTGATAAAAGAAAAAGTATATATAGAAAAGCTAGAAAATGGTTTAACAATTATGTGCATTCCAAAAGAAAATACAAGAAAAAAATACGCAGTAATATCAGTAGGATTCGGATCAAATGACAATAAGTTTAAAGTAAAATCTGAAAATGAAGAAACAGAAATACCAGATGGAGTAGCACATTTTTTGGAACACAAACTTTTTGAACAAGAAGGTGGAAAAAATAGTTTAGATGTTTTATCATCACTTGGGGTAGATGCAAATGCATATACAACAAATGACCATACAGCATATTTATTTGAATGTACAAACAATTTTGAACCAGCACTAGAAGAACTACTAAAATATGTACAAGCACCATACTTTACAGATGAAAATGTAGAAAAAGAAAAAGGAATAATAGCACAAGAAATAAATATGTATGATGATGAACCAGAATGGAAAGCATATATAAATTGTATGAAAGCAATGTACAAAATTAATCCAATTAGAATTGATGTAGCAGGAAGTGTAGAAAGTATACAAAAAATAACAAAAGAAACATTATACAAATGTTATAATAATTTCTATGTACCAGAAAATATGGTATTAGTATTAACTGGAAATATAGAGCCAGAAAAAGAAATAGAAAAAGTAAAAAGTAAAATTACAATGAAAAATAAATTACAAGCAAAGCTAATTACTAAACCAGAACCTGAAGAAATAAACCAAAAGCAAATAACAGCTCAAATGGATATTTCAATACCAATTTTTGCAATAGGATATAAAGTTAAACCAATAGAAAAAGAAAAAGTAAAAAGAAGTCTAGGAATAGAAATTATTCTAGAAATGCTATTTGGAACAAGTTCAGAATGTTATAAAGAACTATACGAAAAAGGATTAATCTATGACATACTAATGGCAAACTTTGAATGGGCAAGAGATTATGCACATATATTAATTCAAGGAAAAACACCAAATGTAAAAGAAACAAGAAAAATAATAGAAGAAAAAATAGAAAAATATAAAAAAGAAGGAATAAAAGAAAAAGAATTTGAAAAAGCAAAAAGAAAAATATATGGACTATATGTAAGAGCATTCAATGATGTATCAATAACATCATCAATGTTCGTTACCAATTATTTTAAAAAAGTCAATCCATTTGAATATATAGAAAGCTACAAAATAATTACAAAAGAATATTTAGAAGAACTAATAAAAGAAGAATTTCAACAAGAAAAAATGGTTGAATCATGCATAATACCAAAGAATATTGACGAAAAATAGAACATATAAATAACATTGTGCGTAAAATGTCGTACGAAAATTGAAAGAAAAGTCGAAAATGAGTTGACGTGAATGTAAAAATATGGTATTTTAGATGTGAATAAAGTAATACTTTTGTAGAATAAAAGGAGTGAGTATCGTGCTAAACGAAAAAATTTGTAAATTAAGGGAAGAATTAAATAAAAGTATTCAAAATGGAGAAGATTATGAAAAAATATATACAATAAGTGTAAAATTAGACAAATTAATAGCAAAATTTTACGAAAACGCAGAAGAAACATAATACCAAAAATGTTCTAAGAGACTAATGCAATATTTCTTACTTAAATTAATTTAAAGTCTCGGAAAAGCATAAAACTATTGTAAAGAAAAATTATGTACTGATTTTTCTTTACAATTCTTAGTTTGCTCAAAAAATATACACCATTAAAAAAGGAGAAAAAAATGTTTGAATTAGACGGAATAAGTGTTTTAAAACATAGTAGTATAAAAATAAAAAAACAAGAAATTATATATATAGATCCATTTCAAATAGATATACCAGCACATGATGCAGATTTAATATTATGCACACATTCGCATTATGACCATTTTTCACCAGAAGACATAAAAGCAGTAGCAAACGAAAATACAATATTAATAGTAACAGAAGATTGCAAAAATGATGTATATAAAACAGGAATAAATGAAGAAAGAATTCATTATACAAAACCAAATGAACAAATACAATTTGAAGAAGTAGTAATAGAAACAATACCAGCATATAACAAAACAAAAGAATATCATCCCAAAAGTAAAAACTGGGTAGGATATCTTATACATATAGATGGATTTATATATTATATAGCAGGAGATACAGACAAAACAAAAGAAGCATGTTCTGTAAAATGTGATGTTGCATTTTTACCAGTAGGAGGAACATACACAATGAATTATATAGACGCAGCAAATCTAGTCCAAAAAATTAAACCAAAGTATGTAATACCAACACACTATGGTTCAATAGTAGGAGAACCAGAAGATGGAATTTTATTTAAAGAATTAATAGACGGAAAAGACAC
The DNA here is from genome assembly GCA_934149115.1 of uncultured Clostridia bacterium. Lineage (GTDB taxonomy): Bacteria > Bacillota > Clostridia > TANB77 > CAG-508 > UMGS1994. Next base: position 15,702 of record CAKPDW010000002.1, on the reverse strand, counting down.
AAAGTGTGAAATATACTATTAATCAGTAACATAAGAAAAACATCCTTAATATTATATTAGGGGTGATTTTTTTGGCAAAAATATTAGTATACAATAATCAAACAAACAGAATGGAAACATACTATAGAGGCGAAGCAGAACCAATGCCATACAATAAAGGGACATTAAGAGTTAGAGAATTTAGAGGTTCAAGCAAAAGCAATCTATTATGGACAGACAAAAGAACAATGCAAAGTTGGAATAATTTTAGAACACTTTATGGAAGACCAATATACGTAGGATTTGCATTTAAAAGATGTTGGGAAGGTGGTCATGGAATACTATCACAACATTACGCAGGAGTAGCATTTGACGTTGGTCAAAATCTAAGTGAAAGTTCAAGAAATTATATGAGAAATTTAGCAAAAGCATCAGGATATTGGAGATATGTAGAACCAGCATCAGATACACCAAGATGGGTACATTTTGATAACAGATGGATAGCAAGTGGATACCCATTAACACAATTTGGAAGCAGAGGAGTATATGTATTAATAGCTCAAGATGCTTTAAACACATTAGGTTTAGGAACAGGAGGACTAGACGGAATCTTTGGTGCAAGAACAAAAGAAGCAGTAATAACATACCAAGGAAATAATGGATTATCACAAGATGGAAAAATTGGAAATATTACATGGAACAGTTTAATGACTGAGGTTGTAGGAAAAGGAGCAACTAACACAACAATATTAGAATAAAAATGTCGAAAATTGTTGATTTAAAAAAACGTATATGGTATAGTAATTGCGAGGAGGGGATATGAAATGGAAAAAAGCAAAATTGATTTATATCTAACAACAAATGCAAAATATTTTGAACCATCTGCAATTCCAATAATAAGACAAAAAATGGAAAGTGCAACAGATGAAACATTACTAACATTACAAGCAACAGAATTAAAAGACCCAACAACAGTATTACTAGTATCTATATTCCTAGGAGGACTTGGAATTGATAGATTTATGATAGGTGATACAGGAATGGGAATCTTAAAACTTTTAACTGGTGGACTATGTGGAATATTAACAATAATCGACTGGTTTACAATCAGTAAAAAAGCAAAACAACTAAACTTATCAAAAGTTAGCATGATTATGTAATGGAAAAAAAGAAAAAGATTATTAAATATATAACGATAAATATATTAATATTCGTTGTCATATGTTTATTATATAAATATAATAAAAAAATTTGTTTAGTATATAATATATTTAAAATTCCATGTTCCGGATGTGGTCTAACACGAGCAATTTTTACATTAGCAAATGGAGACATAAAAGAGTCAATTAAATATAATATAATAGCAATACCATTAATTATATTTTACATTTTATATAATTTAATATATATATTAGATATAATACAAAATAAAAATAGATTAGATAAATGGATAAACAAATATAAAAAAATATTAATATTCATGACAATTATAATTACAATAATTAGTGAAATAAAAAATATATTAAATCCGTTATTATATAATTAAAAAAGTCATCTGTACGTTTTAGATACAGATGACTTTTTTCTACATACTGAAATTTTTATAGTATTAGTGTTAAAGCCACATTAAAAGAGTTTTCATCCCCCTTTCGAGTCTTGACCGTCGAATGATTGGATTCAATACTGATTTTAGTACGCCAGTACCTAAAACAGCAAATCCAAATGAAAAGATATATTGAACAGCCAATGATAATGGTGCAAGTACCTGAACAGAAACCATTACAAGAATAGCCAAGAAAAAGACTACCCATGCACGATTGCTGTGCGTAAAAATTGCAAGCACAATTGATGCAAAAATTACCAAAGTACAAATCTGATAAAATGCATGAGCTGCACCAAATACAGCTGTTACTATCAAAGACGTAATTGGCAAGGAACTAAAAAATAATACTACAAACATTAACATAAGTAGAACCCTCCTATAAAAAAATATTTTTAATCTATGAAATGAACACACAAGGTGAAGAAAAATAGGAGCTATATAATAAACATGAAAAAATCATGGTAACATAATTATACCATAGTATAGCCCAAAAATCAAACCTTGTAAGTGATGAACATTTATGATATAACTCTATTGAAAATAAAAAGAAAGAAAGGAAAAGTTATGTTAGAAATAGGATGCCATTTACCAATATCAAAAGGCTTTTATGAAATGGGAAAACAAGCAGTAAGCATAAAAGCATCAACAATACAATTTTTCACGAGAAATCCAAGAGGTGGATCTGCAAAACCAATAGAAGAAACAGATGTAGACAAATTTAAAAAATTAGCACAAGAAAATGGAATAAATAAATTATTAGCACATGCACCATATACATTAAATGCATGTTCAGCAAAAGAAGAAGTAAGAGAGTTTGCAAAAAATACAATGGAAGATGATTTAAAAAGAATGGAATATTTTCCAGAAAGTCTATATAATTTCCATCCAGGAAGCCATGTAGGACAAGGTACAGAGATTGGAATAAAATACATAATAGACATGTTAAATGAAATTTTAAAACCAGAGCAAACAACAACAGTTTTATTAGAAACAATGGCAGGAAAAGGAACTGAAATAGGAAGAAGTTTTGAAGAACTAAAACAAATCATTGATGGAGTTAAATTAAAAGAACATATAGGAGTATGTTTAGATACATGCCATATATTTGATGGAGGATATGATATTGTAAATAATTTGGATGGAGTTATAGAAGAATTTGATAAGATTATAGGACTAGAAAAATTATATGCTATTCACTTAAATGATAGTAAAAATCCATTAGGTTCACACAAAGATAGACACGAAAAAATAGGAGAAGGAAACATTGGATTAGAAGCAATAACACGAATAATAAATCATCCAAAATTAAAACATTTACCATTCTTTTTAGAAACACCAAACGAATTAGAAGGATATGGAAGAGAAATAAAAATTTTAAGAGAAAGATATATAGACTAAAAAAATGTGCCCTGAAATATTTTAATAAACATCATTTGCTATTAAAATATTTCAGGGCACATTCTAATTATTGTTCAGAATCACTAGTCTGTTGACTAGGAGAACTATCCTTATTTGCTGTAGAAGGATTTCCATCTAAAGCCGTAGTAAATGTCTGAATATTATAAGTTTTTCCATCAGAAGTCAACAGTACAGTTCCATCTTGATCAGTTCTATAAATTTTTGCACCAACTTTTGTAAGAGCATCCAAAGTAGATTTAGCTGGATGAGAATAAGTATTATGAGCTCCAACAGAAATTATTGCAGTCTCAGGTTTTACAGCATTTAAGAATTTATCAGATGAACTTGTATCAGAGCCATGATGAGCAACTTTTAAAACATCAACTTTTGGCCATGAGATTTTATCTTCAATTTCCTTTTCAGCATCTCCCATAAATAAGAAAGTTTTTTCTCCATAAGCTAAGTGAATAACAATTGAATTCAAATTCAAATTAGATTGTTCCTCATTTTCAACTGACATTATTGTACAAATTCCATCACCTAAACCAAAAGTATTTCCTATTTCACAACGAGTAATAGAAAGACCTTTAGCAGAAATAGCTTCTAAAACAGATTGAAAAGTAGCCGTAGTAGTTGTAACATCAGGCATATAAATTTTTCCAATGTCAAAATTATTAATAATGTCATCCATCCCACCAATATGATCTTCATGAGGGTGAGTACCAACTAAATAATCTATTTTTTGAATGCCAAGCCCTTTTATATAATTTACTAAAAGAGGACCATCTTCATTATTACCAGCATCAATAAGCATTGTTTGCCCATCAGCAATAACTAATGTAGAATCAGCCTGCCCAACATCAAAATAATAAATTTGCAATTTTGAATCAGCAGATACAACTGTGTTTCCTACTGTATTAACGGAGATTGTATTAGACGTATTAGCAGGAATATTAAGATTTTCCTCTATCAAATTATTAACTTGATCTGGAAATTGATTACTAATAATAGCACCAACTATTAAAAATATCCCTAAAATAAGTGTAATACAGAAACCTTTAATCTGAGAGTTTTTTTTCTTTTTAGAATTTCCCATATAAACCTCCTATTTAATTGCAATAACATTATAAATATATAACCTTAAAAAATCAATAAAAAATAGCAAAACAAAAAAATAATTTAAAAAAGCAATTTTTTTAATTAAGAAATATTACAATTGTGTTAAAAATTTAAAATAATTTAACAAAAGACTTGCAAATAAAAAAGTTATATATTAAAATTTAATTGCAAGTGGAGAGAAGTGGTAGAAAGTGGAGAAATACCAGAAAGGATGTGAAATATGTTAATAGGCGAGTTTGAACACTCATTAGATTCCAAAGGAAGACTAATAATGCCAGCAAAACTTAGAGAAACAATAGGAGAGAAATTTGTAGTAACTAAGGGACTTGATGGATGTCTATTTGCATTTTCAATAACAGAATGGCAAAACTTTGAAGAAAAACTAAAATCACTTCCACTATCAAATAGAAATTCAAGAGAATTTAGTAGATTTTTCTTATCTGGAGCAACAGAATGTGAAATAGATAAACAAGGAAGATTTTTAATACCAAACAATCTTAGAGAATCAGCAAATCTTCAAAAAGAAGTTGTAATAATTGGAGTAGGAACAAGAATTGAAATTTGGGATAAAGAAAAATGGGATTCTTATAATAATGAAAATATTTCTGTAGAAGATATTGCAGAAAATATGACAATGTTAGGTATATAACTTTTCAAAAGTTTATATAAAATACAAAAGAATAAAAAAATACCAAAGAAGAAAGGCAGCTTTCAAGCTGCCATAAGAAATATTACCAAAGAATTTTAAATCTACAAAAGAATATTAAGATTCAAAAGACGTTAATGTTAAACACAGAAGAACGTAAAAAGGTAATTTAAGAAAAAAGTTTTAAAGAACAAAAGAAAAAAACATCTTCTGGGGTTTTCCTCAGAAGATGAAGAATTACTTATAAAGAAAAGCAGTTGGTATTGCATACCAACTTTTTAAGCTATAAAAAATAGAAAGAGGTTCTAATGAATTTTGTTCATAAATCAGTACTACTAAAAGAATGTATAGATGGTTTAAACATTAAACCAGAAGGAATATATGTTGATGGAACATTAGGAGGAGCAGGACATAGTAGTGAAATTATAAAAAAGCTAACAGCACAAGGAAAACTTATAGGAATAGACAGAGATGAAGAAGCATTAAAAGCAGCAAAAGAAAAATTGCAAAATTATTCTAATGTGATATACTATCATGGAAACCATGATGACATAAAAAACATATTAGAAGAATTAAAAATAGAAAAAGTAGATGGAATCCTATTAGACTTAGGAGTTTCATCATATCAATTAGACGAAAGAAATAGAGGTTTTAGTTATCTAGGAGAAAATACATTAGATATGAGAATGGACAAAACACAAAAACTAGATGCTAAAATAGTTGTTAATAAATATAAAGAACAAGAATTAGCAGATATTATTTATGAATATGGTGAAGAAAAATTCTCACGACAAATTGCAAGAAACATATGCAAAGAAAGAGAAAAATCAGAAATAGAAACAACAAAACAATTAGTTGATATAATTGAAAAATCAATACCAGCTAAGTATAAAAATAAAGAATCGCATCCAGCAAAAAGAACATTTCAAGCCATTAGAATAGAAGTAAATAATGAAATAAAACCACTATACCAAACAGTATTAGACTCAATAGAATGCTTGAAACCAAGTGGAAGAATATGTATAATAACATTTCATTCATTAGAAGATAGAGCAGTAAAAAAAGCATATATAGAAGCAGAAGGAAAATGCATTTGTCCACCAGGATTACCATACTGTGCATGTGGAGCAGTAAAAAAAGGAAAAATAATAACAAAAAAACCAATATTACCTACAAAAGAAGAAATGGAAAACAATTCTAGAAGCAAAAGTGCGAAATTAAGAATTTTTGAAAAAATATAAAAAAGGAGGTGCAAGGATATTGGCAAGATATAATAAATATCAATACGAAACAAGCCCAAGAAAATTGGAACCTGAATACAAAATGCCAAAAAGAACATATCCTAAAAAAAGAACAGCACCCCAAACAAAATCAAGAGCTAAAAGCAAAGAGACAATAATACGAAAAAAAGACCAATTCAAATTAATTTTAATAGTAGCAGGAGTGTTTGCCGCTATATTAGCAATTAGCTATAGAAATTCAAAAATTGATGAATCTTTTTCAAAAAACGAAGAAATGAAAGAAAAATATTTAGCAGTTGAAAAAGAAAATGATCAAATGAAAGTTGATATAGAAAATAGTTTAAATTACAACAATGTAGAACAACAAGCAAAAGAATTATTAGGAATGCAAACATTATCAAACAAACAAACAGTATATATTAATTTACCTAAAAAAGATTACATACAACCAGCAACAGAAACAGTAGTAATACAAAAAGAACAATCAGTTGTAGACAAAGTACTAAATAAAATAAAAGAAATATTTTAATAATAATAAACAAAACTCATGAATACCCTTTATAAAAGGAGATTATCATGGGTTTTTTAAATACGAAAAAAAGAATAAGAATAATGTTAATAATAATATTGATACTACTTATATTATTATTAATAAGACTTGCATGGATACAATTAGGTCAAGGAAAAAAATATAAAGAAATGGCAGAAAAACAGCAAAACCTAGATAGAGAAATATCAGCAAAAAGAGGGATTATATATGATAGAAACGGAGAAATCCTAGCAATGAGTGCAAGTAGTGAAATGATAACTGTAAATCCAAACAATATACCAAAAGAAAAAAAAGAAATTGTAGCAAGAAAAATATCAGAAATACTAGAAATCGATTATGAAAAAATTTTAAAAAAAGTAACAAGAAATAGTTCAATAGAAATAATAGCAAAGAAAGTAGATAAAGAAAAAAGTAATACACTCAGACAATGGATGCTAGAAAATAATATAGATCAAGGAATAAATATAGATGAAGATACAAAAAGATATTATCCATACAGTAAATTAGCATCACAAATAATTGGATTTTGTGGAACAGACAATCAAGGATTAAACGGAATAGAAGCAAAATACGATGAAGAACTAAAAGGAAAAAAAGGAAGTATAAGCAAAACAACAGATGCAAAAGGCAAAAATATAGGAGACACAGAAGAAAAGTATATAGGAGCAATAGAAGGAAATAATTTAGAGTTAACCATAGATAAAAATATAGAGCAAATAGTAGAAAAATATTTAGAAGAAGCATGTATAGACAATAAGTGCACAGACGGTGGAAACATAATAATTATGAATCCAAAAAATGGAGATATATTAGCAATGGCAACATATCCAAATTTCAACTTGAATGAACCATTTAAAATTAATAATACAGAACTAGAATCAATATGGGACACAATGTCATCTGAAGATAAGAATAATAATCTGCAAGCAATGTGGAGAAACAAAGCAATAGCAGATACATATGAACCAGGTTCAACATTCAAATTAGTAACAGCATCAGCATCATTAGAAGAAAAAATAACAGACACAGACAAAAAAGGAGAATTTTGTTGTACAGGAGGAATAGAAGTCGGAGGGGTTAGAATAAAATGCTGGAGATATTACAGACCACATGGATCAGAATCTTTAAGAGAGGCACTAATGAATTCATGTAATCCAGTATTTATAGGACTAGGACAAAAAATAGGTGTAGAAAAATATTATAGTTACTTAGAAAAATTCGGATTTTTACAAAAAACAGGAATAGATATACCAGGAGAAGCAGGAAGCATATTTTTAGCAAAAGAAAAAGTAGGACCAGTAGAATTAGCAACAATAAGTTTTGGCCAAAGATTTGAAGTAACACCAATACAAATGGCAACAATGTTATCAACAATTGCAAATAAAGGAAAATATGTGAAACCACGATTAGTAAAAGCAATAATAAATTCACAAACAGAAGAAAAAAGTGAAATAGAACCAGAATACAAAAATCAAGTAATATCAGAAGAAACATCAGAAAAAGTATTAAACATGATGGAATCAGTAGTATCAGAAGGAACAGGAAAAAATGCTAAAGTAGAAGGATATAGAATAGGAGGAAAAACAGGAACATCAGAAGACGGAGTAAACACAGGAAAATACGTTACATCATTTATCGGAGTAGCACCAATAGATGATCCTCAAATGGTAATTTTAGTAACCTTATACAATCCAACAGGAGAAGGAGGTCACCAAGGAGGAGGTGTAGCAGCACCAGTAGCAGGAAAAATTTTCGCAGAAGTTTTACCATATTTGAATATAAAAAAAGAAGACGGAGAAAATAAAGCACAAGTAAAAGTTCCAGATTTAACAGGAAAAACAATAAAAGAAGCAGAAAAAATATTAAAAGAAAATAATTTAACAATACAACTAGATGAAGGAGAAACAAATAAAGAAAAAATCATAACAAAACAAATACCAGAAAAAGAAATAACAGTTTATGAAGAAACTTCAATAATTGTTCATACTAATTAAAAATAAACACTATACAAAAAAAATATTTAAGTATATAATAAATGCAGATTTTAGAAATAGGAGAGATGGAAAGTGAAATTAAGTGAAATTTTAAGTGGGATTAGCGATTTAAAAGCTAAAGGAAGTATTGATGTTGATATAAAAAATATCGCATGTGATTCAAGAAAGGTTACACCAGAAAGCCTATTTGTTGCAATAAAAGGTTATGATGTAGACGGTCATGATTATATTGAAGAAGCAATTGAAAAAGGAGCATCTGCAATATTATTAGAAAACGTAGAAAAACTAAGAAATATAAATTTACCAGGAGATGTAACATTTGTTATTACAAATGATACTAGATATGCACTAGCAATTTCAGCAAGTAATTTTTACGGCAATCCATCAAGAAAATTCAAATTAATAGGTATAACTGGTACAAAAGGAAAAACAACAACAACATATATGATAAAAACATTATTAGAAGCACAGGGAAAAAAAGTAGGACTAATAGGGACAATAGAAAATTATATAGGTGAAGACAGTCTAGGAGAAAGTGAAAGAACAACACCAGAAAGTTTAGACTTACAAAGAATATTTGCTCAAATGGTTGAAGAAAAAGTAGAATATGTAGTAATGGAAGTATCATCACAAGCCTTAAAACTTGAAAGAGTTGCAGGATGTAATTTTGATATAGGAGTATTTACTAATTTTTCAAAAGAACACATAAGCAAAAATGAACATAAAGACATGGAAGAATATTTTAATTCAAAAATGAAATTATTCAGCATGTGTCAAATGGGCTTTGTTAACATAGATGACTTTAGAGGAGCAAGAGTAAAAAGAGAAGCAAAATGTCAAGTAAAAACTTATGGAATAGACAATTCATGCGATTTATTAGCAAAAGATATAACAATTACAAATATAGGAGTAGACTTCAAAGCAAAATTAGTAGACAGAAATGAAAGAATAAAAGTTGACATACCAGGAAGATTTAGTGTATATAATTCATTAGCAGCAATATCAGTAGCATTATATTATGGATGCTCACCAGAAATCATAAAAACAGCATTAGAAACAATAAAAATACCAGGAAGAAGTGAGCTAGTACCAAACAAAAAAGAATTAAATATAATGATTGATTATGCACACTCACCAGAAAGTTTAGAAAATATATTACAAGCAGTGAAAACATATACTAAAGGTAGAGTAATACTTGTTTTTGGATGTGGAGGAGATAGAGATACAACAAAAAGACCAATAATGGGAGAAATTGCAGGAAGAATTGCAGACTACAGTATAGTAACATCAGATAATCCAAGAACAGAAGAACCAGAAAAAATAATAAAAGATATTGAAGCAGGAATTTCAAAAACAAAAGGAAAATATGAAATCGTAGTAGATAGAAAAGATGCAATAGAAAAAGCAATAAAAATGGCAAACAAAAAAGACATAATAATATTAGCAGGCAAAGGTCATGAACCATATCAAGAAATAAACAAAACAAAATATCCTTTTGATGAAAGGGTAATAGTAAAAGATATTATTAACAATATGAAATAAGGAGAGTAAACAAAGTGGAATTTCAACTGAAGATATTACTAATATCATTTTTTGTAACAATTGTATTAGGAATAATAATAATACCAATATTACAAACATTAAAAGTAGGTCAATCAGAAAGAGAAGATGGTCCAAAGTCACATCTGAAGAAAAAAGGAACACCAACAATGGGTGGAATAATAATGGCAATATCAATTATAGGGGCATCAATTGTAGCATGCATGCACTATATGGGAAAACAACCAGAAATAGGAAAAAGGTTAATTCCAATAACACTTGCAACTATTGGATTTGGATTAATAGGATTTATTGATGACTACAAAAAAGTAGTTCTAAGAAATACAGATGGACTAAAACCAAAAGCGAAAATGGCAGGATTACTCATAATATCAATTTTATTTGTAATATATCTAGAAAACATACTAGGACTAGGAACTGATATACTAATACCATTCTTTAAAACAACAATAACACTACCGTTACTAATATACATTCCTTTTACAATATTAGTAATGCTAGCCACAACAAATGCAATAAATTTAACAGATGGAGTTGATGGATTAGCAACATCAGTAACACTAGTAATAATAACAACAATAACAGTAATAGCAATAATATTTGATGTAAAAGAAATCATCATACTAGGAAGTATAGTATGTGGAACATGTTTAGGATTTTTAATATTTAATTTAAACAAAGCAAAAGTATTTATGGGAGACACAGGTTCACTACTATTAGGAGGAGTGGTATCATGTAGTGCCATATACTTAAAAATGCCGTTGATACTAATAATACTAGCAGCAGTTCCAGTAATAGAAACATTATCAGTTATCATTCAAGTAGCATACTATAAAAAGACCAAAAAGAGATTCTTTAAAATGACTCCAATCCATCATCATTTTGAATTATGTGGATGGAGAGAAAACAAAATTGTTACAACATTTAGTTTAGCAACAATAGTTTTATGTATAATAGGATTAATTTCCGTCATATAAAAAAGGAGAAAAGATGGCTAAAAATAAAGAAAAATTAATATTGAAAAAGCCTCTTGATTTTACCTTACTAATAACTGTATTTATCCTACTAGGATTGGGAATAATTACAGTATTATCTGCAAGCTCTCCAACAGCATTAGCCGAAACAGGAAATAGTTATAAATATTTTGAAAAGCAAATGCTATCAGCAGGAATAGGAATAGTATTAATGATAGGAATATCAAAAGTAGACTATAAATGTTGGCAAAAAAATTATAAAGTAATATATACTTTATGCATAATAGCATTAATAGCAGTTTGCATATTGGGAGCATCATCAGGAGGAGCTAAAAGATGGTTAAATATAGGAATTTTTTCATTTCAACCATCCGAAATTACAAAAGTAGGTCTAATTATATTTTATTCAGCATGGCTTACAAAAAATAAAGACAAATTAAAATCCATAAAAGAGGGATTTTTTATGCCACTAGCCTTATTTGTGCCAGTAGTACTTATAGTAGTACTTTTACAAAATCACTTTAGTGCAACATTAGTAATGGGACTATTATTAGTAATATTAATGGTATTATCAGGTTGTAAAATAAAATATTTTGTATTCATAGGATTGCCACTAGCATTGCTTGGAGTAGCAGGATTATTTGCCTTAGGTCAAGGATTTAGAATGCAGAGAGTATTAACATTTTTTGATCCATGGAAAGATGCATCAGGAAGCGGATGGCAGATAATACAGAGTTTATATGCAATAGGTTCAGGAGGCCTATTTGGAGTAGGGTTAGGAGATAGTAAACAGAAATACCTATACATACCAGAACCACACAATGACTTCATATTTGCAGTATTAGCAGAAGAACTAGGATTTATAGGATGTGCTATAGTTATAATTCTATTTGCAATACTAATATGGAGAGGAATAACAATATCAATGAAGGCACCAGACATGTTTGGAAGTTTGTTAGCGGCAGGAATAACTTCAATGATAGCAATACAAGTAATAATAAATATTGCTGTTGTAACATCATCAATGCCAGTAACAGGAATGGCATTACCATTCTTTAGCTATGGAGGAACAGCATTAATAATTAATTTAATTGCTATAGGAATTTTATTAAGTGTGTCTAGGGCAGGAAACAAAACAGACATATAAGGAGGAAAAAGTGAGAGTAATAATAGCAGCAGCAGGAACAGGAGGACATATTAATCCTGGAATTGCAATTGCGAATAAGATAAAAGAAAAAGAAAAAAATTCAGAAATCATGTTTATAGGAACAGAAAGAGGAATAGAAAATGATTTAGTACCAAGAGCAGGATACGAATTAAAAACAATAGAAGCATATGGAATAAGCAAAAAAATATCATTAAAAACAATATCTAATAATATAAAAACAATAAAAGGATTTGCACAAGCCAAAAAAATAATAAAAGAATTTAAGCCCGATGTAGTAATAGGAACAGGCGGCTATATTTGTGGAGGAACAATAAGTGAAGCACATAAATTAGGAATACCAACAGTTATACATGAAAGCAATGCATATCCAGGAAAAGCAACAAAATTTTTATCAAAAAAATTAGACAAAATATTATTAGGATTTGCAGATGCAAAAAAATACTTCAAAGATCAAGAAAAAGTTGTTGTAACTGGAACACCCACAAAAGTAAAAAAACAAGAACTAACAGAAACTGACAAAGAAAAGATTCTTGGAGCACTAGGATTATCAAAAGACATACCAACAATATTAGTTTTTGGAGGAAGCCAAGGAGCAAAAGCAATAAATGATGCAATGATACCATTAATAGAAAAACATAAAAATAAAAATTATCAAATAATATGGTCAGTAGGTCAAAAACAATATAATATAATAAAAGAAGAAATGTCTCAAAAAGAAATAGATATTAATAAAATAGAAAAAGTAAAAGTTGTTCCATACATATATAATATGAGTGAAATAATGAATGCAATAGATATAATAGTAGCAAGAAGCGGAGCAATGACAATAACAGAAATAGCATTAGTAGAAAAACCAGCAATATTTATTCCATTACCAAGTATGTCAGCAAATAGACAAATAGATAATGCAAAAGTTTTGGAGAACCTAGGAGCAGCAAGAATTATATTAAACGAAGAAGTAAATTCAGAAAATTTATCAAAAACAATTGATGAAATGTTAGAAGAACCAGAAAAATTAAAGCAAATGGGAAAAAACGCAAAAAAAATAGCACAATATAATGTAGAAGAAAAAATATATGAAGAAATAAAAAAAATAGTTAAATAGCAAAAATATTTAGCTATTTTTTAAGGTATAAACATTTTTAGGGTTGCAAAAAAAAAGAAAATAATTTACAATACAAAAAGATTAGAAAAGGAGGTCAATAAAAGAATGGCCGATAGATTAATAATAGTTGAGTCACCAGCAAAAGCCAATACAATAAAGAAATTTTTAGGAGGAAACACAAAAGTAGTTGCCTCAATGGGACATGTTAGAGATTTACCAAAATCAAAATTAGGAGTAGATATAAAACATGATTTTGAACCACAATATATAAATATAAGAGGAAAAGCAACATTAATAAATTCATTAAAAAAAGAAGCAAAAAAATCAAAAAAAATATATCTTGCAACTGACCCTGATCGTGAAGGAGAAGCAATAGCATGGCATCTTGCATATTTGTTAGGGATACCAGATGATTCAATATGTAGAATAACATTTAATGAAATAACAAAAGAAGCAGTAAAAGAAGCAGTAAAAAAGCCAAGAAAAATAGATTTAAACCTAACAGATGCACAACAAGCTAGGAGAGTATTAGATAGAATAGTAGGATATAAAATAAGTCCAGTACTATGGAAAAAAGTAAAAAGAGGACTATCAGCAGGTAGAGTACAATCAGTTGCTGTAAGATTAATATGTGAAAGAGAAGAAGAAATTGAAAACTTCAAACCAGAAGAATACTGGAATATAACAGCAATCTTGTCAGAAGAAAAAACAAAAAAAGAATTTGAATCAAAATTAATAGGAAAAAATAAAGAAAAATTAGAAATACACTCAAAAAATGAAGTGGATAAAATATTGGCAGAATTAGAAAAAGCAAAATATATAGTAGAAGATGTAACAGTAGGAGAGAAAAAAAGAAATCCTGCACCACCATTCACAACAAGCACAATGCAACAAGAAGCATCAAGAAAACTAGGATTTGCAATTAAAAAGACTATGTCAGTAGCACAAGGATTATATGAAGGTGTAAAGATACCTGAAAAAGGAACAGCAGGTTTAATAACATACATGAGAACAGATTCAACAAGAATTTCTGAAGAAGCAAGAAAAATGGCTAAAGAAGTTGTTGAAAAAAACTTCGGACCAGAGTACTACGAAAACAGATATTATAAAGTAAAAAACGATTCACAAGATGCACATGAAGCAATTAGACCAACATATTTAGAATTGTCTCCAGAAAAAATAAAAGAATATCTAACAACAGATCAGTATAAATTATACAAATTAATATACAACAGATTCATAGCAAGCCAAATGGCATCAGCAATATATGACACAATAACTGTTGATATAAAAGCAAACGAATATAACTTTAGAACAAGTGGACAATCAATAAAATTCAAAGGCTTTATGACTTTATATGTTGAAGATACTGATGATGAGAAGAAGTCAGAAGAATTAGGAATTGCTAATATTCCATACTTAAATAAACAAGATGAGTTAAAAAAAGAAGATATAGATGCAAAACAAAGCTTTTCTGAACCACCACCAAGATATACAGAAGCAAGTTTAGTAAAAATGCTAGAAGAAAAAGGAATAGGAAGACCAAGTACCTATGCACCAATAATAACAACAATACTTGCACGAAACTATATTGAGAAAGTTCAAAAGAAGTTAGCACCAACAGAACTAGGAAAAATAGTAAACAAACTATTAGTAGAAAACTTCAAAGACATAATAAATGTAGAATTTACCGCAGAAATGGAAAAACAATTTGACCAAATAGCAGAAGGAAAAACAAAGTGGAAAGAAACAATCAGAGAATTTTATGGCCCATTTGCGATTATTCTTGAAAAAGTAGAAAAAGAACTAGAACATGTAAAACTAGAATATGAAGTATCAGACGTAAAATGTGAAAAGTGTGGAAGAAACATGGTAATAAAAATGGGAAGGTACGGCAAATTTTTAGCATGCCCAGGCTATCCAGAATGTAAAAATGCAAAACCAATAGTAGAAGAAATAGAAGAACCATGCCCAAAATGTGGAGGAAAAGTACAAATAAGAAAAACAAAAAGAAAAAGAAAGTACTATATATGTGAAAATAATCCAAAAACATGTGACTATATATCATGGACAAAACCAGGAGAAAAGACACAGGAATCTGATGAAGAATTAAAAAAAGAAGTAAAGAAGAAAAGGACCAAAAGAAGCAAAAAAAAATAAAAAAAAGAAGAAGCAATAATTGAACTCAAAAATATTGCTTCTTTTTTTAAAAATCTATAAAAAAGTTATTGACGAATCAGGAAAATGGTGTTAGAATACTAAACGTGCCAAGTGAAAAGAAGCTTAAGCACAATATATTTTGTCACTAAAATTAAGTCGAAAAAAAGTTTTTTAAAAAAGTTTAAAAAACATATTGACGAATTAG
>CAKPDW010000001.1 GCA_934149115.1 uncultured Clostridia bacterium | reverse complement strand
AACCAGTTGGACTTGGTGCAACTCTTACAACTTGTGCTCCTTCTGGTAAATCTCTTTCAGGATATTTTTTTTCATAATATGATACTTCCTTTACATCTGGAAATATTAAATCTGCTAATTCTTTTCTATCCATTAAAATCTCTCCTTTTATTTATAAGTGCATTTATTTTATCACATTTTTTCTCAAACTTCCATTAAATAAACAAAATCATTAAGTATTTTTATTTTTATCTATTACTAATTTTTTTATTATCTCAACAAATACATAATACCAAGCAATAACATGCTTGGTATTACTACATTTTTCTAAACTTCCATTATAATTGGTAATATCATTGGATTCCTTTTTGTTTTAGCAAAAATATAATCTCTTAATGAATCTTTCAATCTTGATTTAATTGTAGACCAATCTCTTACATTATGTTCCTCTAATTTTTTAACTTCTTCTCTTAACATTCTTTTAACATCATCCATTAAATTCTCTGATTCACGAACATAAACAAATCCTCTTGAAATAACATCTGGTCCTGCAACTATTTCACCAGTTGCTGAATCCATTGACATTACAACAATTATTAAACCATCTTGTGATAAATGTTGTCTATCTCTTAATACAATATTTCCAACATCTCCAACACCAAGTCCATCAACCATTACTTTACCAAATGGAACTGTTCCAGTTAATCCAGCCTCATCTTCATTTATTTCTAAGATTCTACCATTTGTTGTTAAGAATATATTTTCTGGTTTTATTCCAACTTTTTTAGCAGTTTCACTATGAGCAATTAATTGTCTATACTCACCATGAACTGGTATAAAATATTTTGGTCTTACTAAAGATAACATTAATTTTTGTTCTTCTTGGCAAGCATGTCCTGAAACGTGTATTGCCTCTAATGAACTATATACAACCTCTGCCCCAATCTTCATAAGATCATCTATTACTTTAGCAACATATTTCTCATTTCCAGGTATAGGATTAGCAGAAATTATAACTAAATCATTTGGAGTTATAGTAACTTTCTTATGCTCTCCAGCAGCCATTCTAGTTAAAGCAGACATTGTTTCACCCTGACTACCAGTAGTAATTATAACTAATTGGTCATCAGTATAATTTTTAATCATATCAATATCTATAAAAACATTTTCTGGAACATCTATATAACCAAGTTCCATTGCTGTTGAAATCATATTTATCATACTTCTTCCACATACAGCAATTTTTCTATTATTAGCCACTGCTGAATTCACAATTTGTTGTACCCTATGAACATTTGAAGCAAATGTTGCTACTACAATTCTTTTTGTACAGTTAAAGAATAATTTATCAAACACTTCTCCAACAGTACTTTCAGACATTGTATAACCTTTACGTTCTGAGTTTGTACTATCAGACATAAGTGCTAATACACCTTTATTACCAAGTTCTGCAAGTCTTCCAAAATCCATTCTCTCATCATCAATTGGTGTATAATCAATTTTAAAATCACCTGTATGTACTACAGTTCCAGCAGGTGTATGAATTGCAAGAGCAACAGCATCTGGAATACTGTGACAACTTCTAATAAACTCAACTCTTATTTTTCCAAGAGTTATTGTTTGACCTTGATTTACAACCTTTAACTTAGTACTTTTTAATAATCTGTGTTCTTCTAATTTATGACTAATTAACCCAGCAGTTAGTTTAGTAGCATAAATTGGAACATTTATTTTTTGTAATAAATATGGTATTGCACCAATATGATCTTCATGACCATGTGTTATTACTAAACCTCTTATTTTATCTTGATTTCTTTCAAGATATGTAAAATCAGGTATAACTAAATCAATTCCAAGCATATCATCTTCTGGAAATGCTAAACCACAGTCAACTACAACAATATCATCTCCATATTCAAATACAGTGATATTTTTTCCTATTTCTTGTAATCCCCCTAATGGTATTATTTTAAGTTTTTCCTTTTTAAAAGCAAAATCCTTAGAATCATCTCTTTTCTTTGCACTTCTAGTTGTTCTTGGCTTTCTCTGCTTTTTCTCTTTTTCATTTTTTAAATCTTCAGTTATCTCTTTTATTGTTCTTTCCTTTTTTATGACCTTTTTATTTGTTTTTGTCTCTGTCTTTGTTTTTGGCTTTGATTCTTTAACAAGTTTTGCTGTAGTTCTTCTTTTTCTCATATTAACTCTTTTTACAGCATTTTCCTTAACTAAAGACTTATCTTTTTCTTTATTTTCCATTTTTTCCTCCTTAATATTTTTTAATGTTATACAAAATAAATTACGAATTTTATTCTAGAATTAAACGGACACAAATAATATTTGCATTTTTAAATATCTAAAATTTGATTAAACAAATTCCTATGCAAAGTATTGATATACTATCCTTTATATTCATTATTATAAAAATTTTATTTTTAGATTTCCGTTCATTATATTTTTTGTATTTTTAAATTATTTTTCTACAAAACAAAAGCAAACAACAATAACATTCGCACTTATTATAACTTTTTTAATCCGTATCTTTGTTCATGTGCGAAATTTGCAAAGCAAATTTTATACATTGTTATTTTTTATCTTGTTAATAAATAATCTTATTTACACACCATATAAAATAATTTAAATAACACAAACATAAACAATAATTTAATTATTGTTTTTCATCTCATATTCAATTTTACTCCGAACAATTATCTCTTTTATTTTTATATATACATCTCATCTTTATCGCCTCTTGCGATAACAACTATTTGAAATTATACTATGTTTTTACAAATTTGTCAAATCCCCTGAAAAAGCCCATATTACCTCTATGTAACATATAATTTAATAATATACTGTTTATCCAATTGCATAGTTATAAATAAATTTCAAAACAATATATTATTAAATTATCAAATAAACAAAACTTTTATTTACAAAAAATATGTTTACCAATTGTAAGCACTTGTGGTCTTGACCAAATCCATTTGCTTGTTGCAGTACTTGGATTAAAATAATAAATACAACCATAAGTAGGATCCCAACCATTTATTGCATCTTGTGCAGCTTTTCTAGCTGTGGCATCAGGAGTCAAATTAATCTGACCATCTGATACTGCATCAAAAGCTCCTGATTGATACACTACACCAGCAACTGAATTTGGAAAAGATGAATGTGAAACTCTATTTAAAACAATTGCTGCAACAGCAACTTGTCCCACATATGGTTCTCCTCTAGCCTCTGAATAAACTACTCTACTAAGCAGAGCTAATTCATTACTACTTGAACCACCAGTTCCTGAACTAGAACTACTTGAATTAATTCCCATAGCATTTAATGTAGCTTTTCCAGCAATTCCATCAGCTTTTAAACCATTAGCCCTTTGAAATTTTTTCACAGCAGCTTCCGTTCCACTTCCATAAACTCCATCTATACTTCCAGAATAATATCCCCATCTCTTTAATTTTTCTTGTATTTGTCTAACTTCACTACCACTAGACCCTCTTTTCGATGTAGCTAAAACACTAAAACATGTTGTTAATATAATTAATATTATTAAAAAAATAAATAAAACTTTCTTTTTCATTACTATATCACCTATCTATAGTATTTCAAAAGAAAGTTCCTTTATTCATTTTTTTAAAATAATCCAACTATATTCTCATAATCATCTAATCCAATCTTTTCAGCAGATGGTTTTTCTGGTAATCCAGGCATTGTAAATATTTTTCCAGTAATTGCCACAATAAATTCTGCACCATTTTTTAAATTTATTTCTCTAACATGAATATTAAATGGTTCTTTACATTCCAAATTTTTAGCATTATCAGAAAAAGAATACTGAGTTTTAGCAATACACACTGGATAAGTATCATATCCCATTTTTTTAATTCTATCTATTTCTTCTAAAGCTTCATCAGAAAATTCAACATCCTGAGCACCATATATTTTTTGTGCAACAGCTCTTATCTTTTCTTCAATAGAATCTTTTAATTGATATATGTACTCAAAATTATTTTTTTCTTTTGATAATTCAACAACTTTATTAGCTAAATCAATTGCTCCATCTGAGCCTTTGCCCCAAACTTCAGCAACACTCATTTGCACACCAACTTCATTTAACTTTTGCTCTAATAAAGTAATCTCATTTTCTGTATCTTGATTAAATCTATTTAAAGCAACTACAACTGGAACCTTAAATTTATTTTTTATATTATCAACATGTTTCAATAAATTACCAATTCCATTTTCTAAACAATCTAAATTCTCGTTTTGAATATCGTCAATTGGTTGTCCTCCATGATATTTCAAAGCTTTTATAGTAGCAACACATACTACACAGTCTGGTACGATTCCAGCTTTTCTGCATTTTATATCAAAAAACTTTTCTGCACCAAGATCAGCACCAAATCCAGCTTCTGTAACAACATAATCACTCATTTTCATTGCCATTTTTGTTGCCACAACACTATTACATCCATGTGCAATATTAGCAAAAGGTCCACCATGAATAATTGCAGGATTTTCTTCCAAAGTCTGTACTAAATTAGGATTAAAAGCATCTTTTAACAATACCGTCATAGCACCTTCTGCTTTTAAATCCTTTGCAAAAACTGGTTCATCATCATAATTGTATCCAATAATAATATTTCCCAATCTTCTTTCTAAATCATCTAGATCTTTTGCCAAGCAAAAAATAGCCATAATTTCAGAAGCAACACTTATATCAAATCCATCTTCTCTTTTAACCATTCTCTTTTCATTTGAAAGACCTATTTCAATTTTTCTTAAAGATCTATCATTCAAATCAAGACATCTTTTCCAAGTTACTGTTTTTATATTTAATTTATTTCCAAAATATAAATGATTATCAATCATAGCAGATAATAAATTATTTGCTGATGTAATAGCATGAATATCCCCAGTAAAATGTAAATTTATATCTTCCATTGGAATTACTTGTGCATATCCACCACCAGTTGCTCCACCTTTTATACCAAATACAGGTCCAAGTGAAGGTTCTCTCAGTGTAACAATTGATTTTTTTTCTATCTTATTTAATGCATCTGTTAATCCGATAGATACAGTTGTTTTTCCTTCACCTAAAGGCGTTGGATTAATTGCTGTCACTAATATTAATTTAGCACTATTTCTATCATTTAATTCATTCATATATTTTTCTAAGATTTTTGCTTTATACTTCCCATATTGTTCTATATACTCATCTGAAATATTTAATTTTTTTGCAATATCTTGAATCTTTTTAGGTTCAATACTCCTAGCTATTTCAATATCTCCCATAATTACCTCCAATTTTCTTACATATTAAAAAATCCATATAGTAATCCAACTGATATTCCTAATAAAGCACCAACTAAAACCTGAAATGGTGTATGTCCCAGAACTTCAACCAATTTTTCTGAAACAACAATTCCAGAATTAGCAGAATTTTCAATCAACTTATTTAATAATGTTGCTTGTTTTCCAGCAGCTCTCCTTACCCCAGCAGCATCATACATAACAACTGCTGAAAAAACACACGAAATAGCAAATACACCACTATCAAGTCCATATTTTTTTCCTATTAATGTTGTTAATGTAGCAACAACTGCTGAATGAGAACTAGGCATTCCACCAGCACCACATAATCTTTTATAATTTGGTTTACCATTTATAATCCAATCAACAATAAATTTAAAACATTGAATACAAACCCACACCAAAAGTGGGACATATAAAAATTCATTTTTTAAAACAGCTCTCATTTATTTTCTCCTATTGAACTTCTGTTTGAAATTTTTCTTCTTTCAATTCACCATTTTCATTAATCAACATAGTAATTTTCTTTTCAGCTTCTTCGATTTCTTTATTACATTCTTTTGCTATTTTCATACCTTTTTCAAACTTACTAATAGATTCATCTAATTTTAAATCATCTTTTTCCAAAGACTGTACAATTTCTTCTAATTCATCTAACATTTGTTCAAAATCTTTTTTATCTTCCATTTAACAAAATCCTTTCAATATTAAATAATTTTAGCATCAACATTTCCATCATTTAGCCTTATATTTATAATATCATCCTTATTTACATCTTTAACAGATTTTATAACACCACCATCTTTTTCAATCACACTATATCCTCTTGCTAAAGTTTTCAAAGGACTCATTGCATCAAGCATTGCAATCTTTTCAACAGTTTTTAATTTATAATCCTTCATTTTAGAAACCATTATTTTTTCCAAATTTTTTACACTAGACTCAACACTCACATATTTATCTTGAACAATATATAAAGGGTCTCTAAAAATTATAGAATTTATGCACTTTTCATATCTTGCTCTTTGTAATTCAACCTTTTTTTTCAATAAAATCTGCAATCTATTTTTATATAATCCTATTCTATCCTGTAAATCAAACACATCAGCCACAGCCAATTCAGCAGCTGCTGAAGGAGTTGGAGCTCTTAAATCTGCCACAAAATCTGCTATTGTAAAATCAGTTTCATGTCCAACTGCAGAGATAATAGGAAGTTCCGAATCATATATAGCTCTAGCAACTATTTCTTCATTAAAAGGCCACAAATCCTCTAATGAACCTCCTCCTCTGGCTAAAATCAATACATCAGCCAACTTCTTTTCATTCATAAATTTAATAGCATCAACAATTTTTTCTGCTGCTCCAGGCCCTTGAACAGGTACAGGAAACAAACGAATATAACAATTAGGATTTCTTCTCGTAGACACATTAATAATATCTCTTATAACTGCCCCAGTATTTGATGTCAACACCCCAATTATTTTAGGCATCATAGGAATTTTCTTTTTATGACTATTTTCAAATAATCCTTCCGCTTCCAGCCTATCCTTCAACTCTTTAAATTTAGCATATAAATCACCAACACCATCTTCTTGCATTGCTTTACAATAAATCTGATAAACACCATCTCTCTCAAAAACAGCAACACTTCCCAAAACATTAACCTTCATTCCATCTTTAGGAACAAAATTCAATGTCAGAGTAGATGATTTAAACATAATACACTTAATTAAAGACTTATCATCTTTCAAAGTAAAATACATATGACCAGTATAATGATGTTTAAAATTAGAAATCTCTCCTCTAACAAAAACACTTTTCAAAAACTCATCACTAGCCACTTTATCCTTTACATATTTATTCAAATCAGAAACTGAAATTGGTTCAATTCTCATTCACTCAAAATTCCTTTCATACAAAAAATTTCTTGTAATATTTCTACCATTGCAAACCACAACACACAAACGTGGATTGAACAATATCTTCAATCCACTACTTTTCATTACTGATTAACAATACTTCCCAAAACTCCATTAACAAAAAGAGGTGCCGCTTCATCACCATACTTTTTAGCAAGTTCAACAGCCTCATTAATAACAACCTTAAATGGTAACTCGTTAAACTTAATTTCAAAAATAGCAATCTTTAAAATGGCAACATTAACTTTAGAAATTCTGTCAATCGTCCAATCTCTTTTCAAGTTAGAAGAAATCAACTCCAAAATTTCCTTTTCATTTTTTTCAATTCCTTCAAAAACAGAAGTTATGTACTCAATAGCTCCATCATCTTTTACATCATTATCCTCAATAAACAAATCAAGTTGTTCCTTAGAATACTCCTTTTGAACTTCCATTCCATATATTGCTTTAAAAGCAAGTTCTCTCATTGCTGACCTATTCATAATCTACTCCTTTTATAATTTATCAATAAAATTTTTTATTTTATCCTTTACATCTTCTTTATTCTTTTGAAAATATATTCCACCATAAACACCCAAAATAATTAAAGCAATAGGAATAATTAATTTATACAATCCTGTAAGAATAAGAATCAAAGCAACTAATAATCCTATAATTGGATATTTATTTTCAACTATAAATTGTAAGAATTTTTCCATAAAATCACTCCTTTATTGTACAGCAGTCTTCTTTTCTTGTTCAACACTTTTTATTTTTATATTAACATTTGTAACATCAAGATCTGTTGCTTTCTTAATAGCCAATTTTATATTCTCTTGTAATTTTGATGAAGTATCTTTTATAACAACATTATCCTTTATAACAGCTATAATATTTATTATAACATCTTTATTTTCATCAATTTCTATTTTTACACTTGACTCTTTAATATCTTGATTCTTTTTTAATACTGATTCAACTAAATTTGAAATTGAATCTTTAGTAATAAGTAATGAACCATTTGCATTTTCTAGTAAAACACCATTTGAGTTTTCACCCTTTGAATCACTTCTAAAAAATATATTAGCAATTGACCATAACACAAAAATTATGCAAATACATACTGTAAGTACAATATTTTCAGAAAGAACATCTACAATGCTTTCTAAAAAATCAATGCTAACAATATCTGTGCTGACTAATATCGTAAATCCTGACAAAATTAAAACTATGACTGAAAAAACTATCATACTAAATCTTTCAACTAATCTCATATCTTAATCTCCTTTTTATAATTAATCATTTTCTTCGTTATTATCTTCTGATAAATTAACACCTTGAACATGAACATTAACTTCCAAAACACTTAATCCTGTCATAGATTCAACTGCTTTTTTAACTCTATTTTGAATTTCAAATGCAATATCTGGAATTCTTACTCCATATTCAACAATAATATTAACATCTATTTTAGTATTTTTTTCTCCTGCCTCAACTTTAATTCCTTTTGACATCTTTTTCCCAAAAACATCTGAAATACCTCCAGACATACTAAAAACTCCTGGGACTTCTGAAGCTGCTTTATTAGCAATTGCAGCAATTACATCATTTGCAATACGAATTCCCTCTCCTTCAGAATTTTCAACATTAACTTCTGTTAATTCTTTTTCTTCATCCATTTGCAAATCCTCCTTAATCTTTTAATAGTATATCAATTAAGAACTTTTTTTACAACCTTTATTTGAATATATCACCACTTAAAATCTTATTACCTCTTAAATAATCTGAAAATGGCATTTTTCTAGCATTTTCACCTTGAATTTCCAAAACTGAAATTGCTCCATCTAAAGTTGAAATAATTAATCCTTTTTTCTCGTCAGCCATAATAACTGTTCCAGGTTTTTCATCAAATTTTTCATTAATAATTTTTACTTTCCAAAATTTAATTTTTTTATCATTTAAAAATGAAAAAGCACCCATAAAAGGATTTAATCCTCTAACTAAATTCTTTATTTTTGCAGAATCATCTTTGTTCCAATCAATTCTAGCCATTTCTTTTTTTAACATAGGTGCAACAGAAAAATCATCAGATTGCTTTTCTCTTTTATAATTTCCACTTTCCAATTTTTCTAAAGTAGATACTAACATTTTTGCACCAAGTTCAGACATTCTATCCCATAACTCTCCAGTAGTCTCATCTTCACCTATCTGAAGCTTTTCTTTTTCAATCATATCACCAGTATCCATTCCCTCATCCATAAACATTGTAGTAACGCCAGTTTCTTTATCTCCATTTAGAACAGACCATTGAATTGGAGCAGCACCTCTATATTTAGGCAATAATGAACCATGAACATTTATACACCCATATTTAGGTATTTCTAATATTTCTTTAGGAATAATTTTTCCATATGCAACAACACATATTACATCAGGATTTAACTCTTTTAGTTTATCAACTAATTCTTGATTATTTCTTACTTTTAGAGGTTGCTCAATTGGTAAACCTTTTTCTAAAGCATATTCTTTAACCTCAGAAAAAGATTTTTTCATACCTCTACCTTTCATTTTATCTGGATTTGTAATTACTAATTCAATTTCATGTCCAGCTTCTACAATGGCTCTCAATGAATCCCTTGCAAAATCTGGAGTTCCCATAAAAACAATTCTCATCTAATCACCTCTTTCTATTTATCTTGAGGAGTAATTATCTCAAAAGTTCCTGGTAAAATTTTATCTTTAAAAACCTCCCCATTCAAATGATCTATCTCATGTTGTAATGCTTGTGCTAAAAGCCCTTCTGCTTCCAAAGTAACCTTTTTTCCATCTAAATCTAAAGCTTTAACTTTAACTTTTACAGACCTTACAACTTTCCCAAATTGATTAGGATAACTTAAACATCCTTCCTCAACTTCAGCTGTTTCTTCTGACTTTTCGACAATTTCTGGATTTATTAAACAAAATTTAGAAACATCATCATACAAATCAATTACAATAATTCTTTTTAATATCCCAACTTGTACGCCTGCCAATCCAAGTCCATCAAATTTGTGCATTGTATCAAACATATCTTCAGCTAGTTCCTTAATTCTATCATCTATTACCTCAATTTTTCTTGATTTTTTTCTTAATATTTCATCGCCTTCGTATCTTAATGAACGTATTGCCATTTCTAATTTTCATCCCTTTCTAAATTACTATTTTATTACATCATATTAGTTGGATTAGTATCAACAAATATATTAATATTTTTACTATAATTCAATTTATTAATTGCACTATTTATAGTAAAAATTGCTTTTCTATTCAGCTTTCCTTTTATTACAATCCTCCATCTAAAAACATTTTGAATTCTATCAATTGGAGATGGAACTGGTTTGTATATAAATAAATTTTCATTTTTTTCTTTTACTAAATTCATATATAATTCTTGTGAAATTTTTTTCACATTTTCAATATCTTCTCCGTGAATTCTGACCAATATTATATCGCAGAAAGGTGGATAATTCAACCTTTTTCTAAGTAAGATTTCTCCATCATAAAATTTTTCATAATCTTGTTTCTGTCCACAAACAATGGCATAATTATCAGGATTATATGTTTGGACAATTACTTTTCCTTTTTCAGTTCCACGACCTGCTCTACCAGCAACCTGAGTAATTGTCTGAAAAGTTCTTTCCTCTGCTCTATAATCTCCAATATTTAAAGTTCCATCAGCTGCAATTACACCAACAAGAGTTACATTAGGGAAATGATGCCCTTTAACAATCATTTGTGTACCAATCAATATATCTATATTTTCATTTTTAAATTTATTTAAAATATTTTCATGAGAATTTTTCTTACTTACTGTATCAATGTCCATTCTTATTGTTGATGCCTCAGGAAACATTTTTAAAATCTCATTTTCAACCTTTTGGGTTCCTGTTCCAAAATACTTTATTTTTGAACTCTTACATTCTGGACATGTTTTTACAACAGGAATTTCATAGCCACAATAATGACATTTTAATTTATTTCCAAAACTATGATATGTCATAGCAATATTACAATTGTGACATTTAACTACATAACCGCAATCACGGCACATAACAAAAGTAGAATAACCCCTTCTATTTATAAAAAGAATAGTTTGTGCTTTTGATTTTAAATTTTCTGAAATTGCTTCTTGTAATTTCAAACTAAACATAGACCTATTTCCTAGAGCTAACTCATTTCTCATATCTACAACTTCTATTTCAGGCAATTGCGCTTGATTTGCTCTTTTATTAAGTTCTACAAGTTCTTTATCATGCTTTAAAGCCTTATAATAATCACAAACATCTGGTGTTGCTGTTCCTAATATCAATGGTATATTATTTTTCTTTGCAATAAATTTAGCAATATCTTTAGCATTATACCTAGGAGTCATATCAGACTTATATGAATTATCATGAGCCTCATCAATTATAATTATTCCTAAATTACTAATTGGTGCAAAAATAGCTGAACGTGCTCCAATTATAATTTTAGCATTACCATTTTTTATTTTGTTCCATTCATCATATCTTTCACCATCAGATAATTTACTATGTAATACAGCTATACACTCACCAAATCTAGCTAAAAATCTATCTATAATCTGTGGTGTCAAAGATATTTCTGGAACTAATACCAATGCTCTTTTCTCCATTTCAATAACTTTATCTATTAGTTGTAAATATACTTCTGTCTTTCCAGAACCTGTAATACCTTTTAACAAGAATTCAGCAAACTCATCATTTTCAATCATAAACTCAACTTGGTCATATACTTCTTGTTGTTCATCATTTAATTCTAACTTTTCATCTCTAATTATTTTCTTATTTTGTAAAGGATTCCTTTCAACCTTTTGACTAATAATTTTTATATAACCATTTTTCTCCAAAGTTTTCATTATAGCCTTGCTAACTTCAGTAATTCTTTCTAATTCTGAAATATCAAATCCATCATTTTCTAACAAAAAATTTAATAATTTTTTATGTTTATCACTTTTTAAATTATTATCAATATCAAATTTTATTTCATTCTTTTCTTTTGCCAAATATACAAATCTAATGTTTTTATCTTTAACCCTATTAGTCATATTCTTTTTTGATGTGCCTGGTGGCAACATCAATTTTATACAATCAGCAATATTACAAAAATATTTTTCTGCCATTAATCTGGCAAGTTCAATATTTTCTTCTGTTAAATTTGAATCTTCAATACTTGCAATTTCTTTATTAGCAAATTCAGATTTTTCTTTTATTTCAGAAACGTATCCTTCACTTAAATTTTTTCCTCTGCCAAAAGGCACAAAAACTCTATCCCCAACAGAAATAATATTTTCCATAGATTTGGGAATTATATAATCAAAAACTTTATTCAATTCCTTTGCATTTGTATTAATTAAAATCGAAGCAAACATATTCTCTCCTAAACTTTTCTAAACATCAAAAATTGATATTCTCCATAGAACAAATCTGAAAATTTTCAATTTTCAGTCTTTACTCTACTCTTTATATTTTTCTATAAAATTGAAATTTTCAGTAAATTTGTTCGAGCACGAAAATTTATTTTATAAATTTTCTGTGCAATTTTTTATATAATAGAAAAGTCAGCATGACTTTTCTATTATATAAATTTATACTATATATAACATAAAAGAGCAAGAAAATTTCTCTTGCCCTTTTGAATCACAAAAATTAAAATCAAACTTTCATGAATTTAATTATATTACTTTCCCTCTGCCTCAAGACGAACTTCATTTTCAATAATAGTCATAATAATTTGTACAGTTTTTTCCAAATCATTATTTTTTAAAACATAATCATATAAACCTATTCTTGATTCTTCATAATCAAATCTATTAAGTCTTAATTTAATTTCATCAGGACCTGGTTTATCAATTCTGTCTTCTAATCTTCTTCTTAATTCTTCTTTAGGCACCTTTAAAAATATAGTAACTACTTTAGTATCATCTTTTAAAATTTCTTTTAAATGCTCTGTACCATTAACATCAATATCTTTTACAATTATTTTTCCACTTGCAATTTTTTTATTTAAAAGCTTTTTTGAAGTACCATAATAGTGATTATGATGAACATCATATTCATAAAAATCGCCATCACTTAGCATTTTTTCAAATTCTTCTCTAGTAACAAAATGATATGTTCCACCTTCTACATCACCAGGTCTCATCGGCCTAGATGTATATGAAGGTAATGATTCAACATTTTCCATTCTTTTTATTAATTCTTTTTTTATTGTATCTTTTCCTGCTCCCGCTACTCCAGATAATATAAGTAACATATCTTTTCCCCCTACACAAAAATTGCTTTACTAAACATTGCACAGAAAAATATTATTCTTCAACTTTAGTTTCATCATTTGATTCATTGTTGTTTTCTTTATTTTCTTCACTTGCTTCTTCTTGAAGTCTTTTTTCATCTTCAAGGTCAATAACTTTTCCCTCAGCAATTTCTTGTGCTGCAAGAGTAACAAAGCTGTCTTCATGTTTATCAGTTAAAGGCTCAGCACCTTCTGCAAGTTGTCTTGCTCTTTTTGAAGTTACTAAAACTAATCTATATCTGTCATCTACTTTTTCTAGTAACTCATTTACTGTAGGTTTTACCATCATAATAATACGCCTCCTTATTTTTTAATTTATTCATCAACTGTTTCTTTATCTAATCTACCTGCTACCGTTTCTGGTTGAACTGCAGACAATATAACATGTCCAGAATCCATAATAATAACAGCTCTCGTTCTTCTTCCGTATGTAGCATCAATTGCCATTTTTGAATCTTTTGCTTCTTGAACCAATCTTTTTATCGGTGCAGACTCAGGACTCACTATAGAGATTATTCTATTGGCAGAAACTATATTTCCAAAACCTATATTTATTAATTGCATAAGCATCTCCCTTTCTATTCAATATTCTGAACTTGTTCTCTCACATCCTCAATTTCTGTTTTTAATTCAATAACACATCTAGAAATATCTGTACTATTTGCTTTTGAACCAATAGTATTTACTTCTCTGTTCATTTCTTGAATTATAAAATCAAATTTTTTTCCTGTTGGTGCACTACCTTCTTCTATTAAATTTAAAAATTGAGCAATATGACTATTTAATCTTGTTAGTTCTTCCTGTATAGATGATTTATCTGCAAAAATAACTATTTCTTGTGCTAATCTATTCTCATCTACAATATCTGTATTCATTAGTTCTTTTACTCTCGTATTTAATTTTACTATATATTCCTCTATAAGTCCAGCAGAATACGATGAAATTTCCAAAACTTTTTCTTTTATACGTTCTATTCTTACCCTTATATCCTCACAGATTTTCTTTCCTTCTGCCTCTCTCATCGAAATAAAATTATCAAGTGCAATATCTAAAACCTGTGATATTTCATTCCAATAAATTTCTTCATTTTCTTCGTTTGTAATATTTAAAACCTCTGGAAACTTAGATACTTCAGTAATTCCAAGATCATACGCAACTCCAGTTTCTTCTGCTAATTCTTTTAATTGAGAAATATATACTTTAGCAAGTTCTTTATTAATTTTAATATTTTTCCCTTTTTCGCTATAATCTAGCATATTAATAAAAACATCAATTTTTCCTCTAAAAATTTTAGAAGCAATTTGTTTTCTAATATTTTCTTCTAAATATGAAATCTGTTTTGGTAATCTTATAGAAATATCACTATATTTATGATTAACAGATTTTATCTCAACACTATATTCTCTACCCTCGCACTCAAACTTAGCTCTCCCAAATCCTGTCATACTTCTAATCATTTTTTATTAATCTCCATTCTCTTTTTTTCTTCTACCTGCAGTAGCTAAAGATTTAACCTCAACTTTTGTTTTCTTTTTTGGTCTACCTCTCCCACGTTTTGCAGTTGTTTTTGGCTTAGTAACCTTTTTTTCTTTTTCATTCTTTATAACAGTCTTTTTTACAACCTTTTTTTCTGCTTTTACAGGTTCTTTTTCTATTTTTTGACTAACTTTTTTGACTACTTTCTTTCTCTCTATTTCAACAGGCTTTTCTTGTGTTTTTTTCTCTACTTCTTTTTTTACTGCTTTTTTGGGAGTATTAACAACTCTCTTTCTTTTCCTGTCCTCATTAACAATTGCCATTATTCTTTTCTTAGTTTTCATTTTTCTAGTAATACTTTCATACTCTTGTTCATTTTCTTCAAATCTTTTTTCATTTTCTTCATCTAAATATGATTCATCACTATCAAATACAATTTCTTTTATATCACTTAATCCATATTTATATTTTCTAATTTCCAACTCATATACAATCAAAGCTTTAATAGAATAATAAATTCCGATATACATAGCAGAAAAAGAATATAAAAATTTTAGTGCCGCACTTCTATAAAAATAAACATATGGCATAAATAAAGTCAATATACTAAGCACAAGAACTTCCACACCTCGCATAGCTATTAACCCACTATCTTTTTTATACGCAATTTCAAAAATTATAACAGTAAAAACTATAAAGAATCCAGCAAATGAATGTAAATCTTCTTTAAAAACCTGTCTATCTAATTTTATATAACCTAAATTAATAAAAATAAAATAAACAAAAACTAATATAGCCATTCCAAACTCTATAAAAACTTTTGTATATATTTTTTCTCTCACTTTCTTAGGTACACGAATTTTTGTAGCTATTTTTTTTCCTACTTCTAATTCTTTATCGCTTATTTCCATAACTAAATATCCTTTCACCCAAACTCCAATTCATACATAATAATAGCAGATACTACTACAGGAGCAGTTTCTGTTCTTAAAATTCTTTTTCCTAAAGTAATTGATGAAACTCCAGCATTAATTAGCTCATTATATTCATCTTCATCAATTCCACCTTCTGGTCCAATAATAACAGCAATATCTATCTCTTTATTATTTATATTTTTCAAAACATTTTTTAAAGTTTGTTTTTCTTCTTTCTCATATGCTACTATAACATGATCATATTTTTTTAAAATTTCGTCTTTCATTTCTTTAAAAGACATTATTTTATCAATTTTTAATATATCATTTCTTAAAGATTGTTTAGACGCAACTTCTGCAATCTTTTGCCATCTAGCCAATTTCTTAGTTTTATCTTTTTCATCTAATTTAACTACACAACGCTTCATCTCAACAGGAACAATTTCATAAACTCCAAGTTCTGTACATTTTTGAATAATATACTCAATCTTATCAGCTTTTGCAAGCCCTTGAAAAATCGTTATTTTTACATTAGAATTCTGCTCGACTTCCTCATTTAAAATCTCGCATCTAACAACGTCTTGACTGATTTCGATAATTTTGGCTTTATATTTTATACCATTAGAAACAACATCTAAAACATCATCTATTTTCTTTCTCAATACATTTTTTATATGATTAACATCTGATTCTTTTATATAAATCTGATTATCTTTAATCTGATCTGATGACACAAAAAAATTCATAATTTTCCTTTTCCAATATTAATTTTTACCAATATATTATATATAAAAAATTGAATAATTGCAAGCACCAGAAGAAATTGCAAAAGAACAATTATTTCATCAATTTATCAATTTTAAAATATTTCTATTTCAAATAACTGCTCATTACCATAAAAGAGCCATTGATAATATTTTAAAAATTCCATAATTGTTATTCTTATATATTATCAATGACAAACTCATATCATTACTTATACAATTATTTATTTTTTTTGAAAACAATTAATTTACTAAAAACATAGTTCAAAATTATTATTACAACTTGGCTAAACATTTTAACAACAAAAGCCATTATTTTCAAAACACTACAACCAACAAAATAAATTGCAGAATCTACAATCATAGTAAAAATTCTACATGCAAAAAAAGAAACTAATTCTTTTAATATTGCTTCTTTTCCAACAGCTTTATCTTTAAAAACGAAATTTCTATTTGTGACATATGCAAATAAAATAGAAACAATTACAGCAGACACATTACAAACATTTCCTAGAATATAAGATGTTTCAATTTCACCAATAACATTTCTATATTCTTGGAAATCATTAAATAATAAATTCCATGAACCTTTACTTGTTCCAAAACAAGTAAGTAAAAAATAAAACATTGCAAAATTTACAACAGTAGTCATTACTCCCCAAAACAAATACTTAATAATTTCCTCATATTTCACATACATTTTTTTAATTGTTTCAATCATTATATTTCATTCCTTTTAACTAATTCAGTTTTCTCTTTTAAAATTCTAGATAATTTAACATTCATATTTATTAGTCTTTTCATAGAAAATGAATTTTCATCTTCACAAATACGATATGTTTCATTCAACTGATTTCTCAACTTTTGGTTTTCTATAACAGCATTTTTATTCAACAATTTATATTGTTCCCTTTGAGCAAAAATTCCTCTAGGCATCATGTTACACACTCTCCATGGAGAACTGCTACCACTTTTTATCAAATTTTTATCTAATTTAAAAGCCTTAATAATTTCTTCTTCTAACCACAATAACTCACCTGTTTTTAATTCAGTTGATTCCATCATATTCACAAGCTCAATCATTGATTCAGTTGTTAATTTCATTTCATTACGTTTTTTCTCAATAAGTTTTATCTTTAATTCATATTGCTCTACCATTAATTTTCTGAATTTATTTTTTCCTATAAATTTTTCAAATAAATTACTCTCAACATCATACATTTCTTTATTTTTTTCATTAATTTCTTTTTCAGAATCACATATTGCATCTTTTACAATTCTGTTCATTTCTTTGACTTGATACTCATCTATTCTAAGTAATTCACGCTCTATACCAGAGCTAACACTTACAAAATTTCTAGAAAATTCTCTTTTTAAATCCACAATATTTTTATCATAAAAATAACCATTTTCTAATGATTCTTGCAAAAAAGAACGTAACTTCACAAAATAATCTGGAGAAATAGAAAAATGAACATCATAATTCATTCCAAAAATATCAGAATTCTTTTTATATATTTTCTTTTTACTATCAAGTTTTTTTATTCTTGATAGTAGATCATCAACTGTATTCAAAAATTCAGTCAAATAATTTGAATATAGCATTTTCTCATCTCCTCTCAAAGTCCAAATCTTCGAACTTTTTTATCTTTAGTAATTTTTTTCTATAATTGATTAACATTATAACCATCTAAATTAGGCTTTTGTACATCCTCATCAGTAACATTATTCAATTGATATCTATAATATAATGTTGTACTTATACTTTGACTTTCCTCAGAAGAATAATTACATTCCATTTTAACAATCATACCATTTGATTTGTCCAACCAAATATTAAAAACAGTATTTGCATTAGATAAAGAAAAAGCAACACATTTTATTCCATTAACAGTTTCATAATCCTTAAAATTATACTCGTACTCATCACTTTCTAACAATTTTTCAGCAGAACATAGCATAGACTCAAAATCATCAATAGCACTACTATATTCACCATATACATATACCTGTTTTTCATTATCATCAATTTGAATCAAAGTTTTCTCATCTTTATTATCATATACTTTAAAATTGTCAACATTACTTATCATTTTATTATTATTTAATTTATAATCAGAAATTGTTTTAGAAACATTTTCTTCACTACTTTCTGTAATGATTTCACAAGAAATATTATTAATTGTCGCCACTTTTTGAGCTAATGTTTTAACATCTTCTTTATTCATTTTCTTAAAATTTCTATTATAAAAAATAGTTGAAATTCCTGCAATCACTACAATAATTATAATAATAGTTGGTACAGCTAAAATAAAATTCTTTTTCTCGTTCATATTCTCTCCTTCGCACCGTCAGTATATATCAAACGATTTTTTTTTTCAATATAATTATGTAATAAATTTAATAATTTGAACAAATCTGAAAATTTTCAATTTTCAGTCTTTACTCTACTCTTTATATTTTTCTATAAAATTGAAATTTTCAGTAAATTTGTTCGAGCGCGAAAATTTATTTTATAAATTTTCTGTGCAATTTTTTATATAATAGAAAAGTCAGCATGACTTTCCTATTATATAAAACTCAATCTTGCAAGAAACAAGATTTTACACAAAATGGAAGTAGTGAGTTTTATGTAAATGAGTTTTTTTGTATTATTTTGTCGATGAAAAAAGCTTGCAAAACGTTGATACAGATAGTATAATTCAAATCAGTTAATATTTATTAACGTAATTTATTCCCCCAAAATTGTATCTTGTTCTAGATACAATCTTCCAAATTAATTTTAAAAAATTTAATAATTTCGTATTTATAGTAAATAGAATTTTAAATACGTTTATATAAATATTAACAATATTCAAAGAAAGGAGTCAATAATTTTGCTTTAAATCTTTTAATAAACAAAAATTGCCCATTTGTTTAGCAAAATAAAAATATTAGATAAAAGTGAAACTATAAATACAAAATTTATTATTAACTACTACTAATAAAGGAGGACAATAGTCCTCCTCCTTTACTAGTAGTATTTTTTTGTTTTACAATACTAATATTCCCTCGCCTTATCCTTCTTTTATAATTCCATCTTTATATGCAACAATCAAATCCTTTAAATCTGCAATCTCCTCATTTAGCTTTCGACCAATATCAGTATCTGCAACCAATTTTCTTTTTGTTTTCTTTTCATTTACCATAATATCATATTTAATATCAATTTCATTTTTTATAGCTTCATCTTTAGAATCAAAAGGTTCATTTGCAGATAATAACAAACCATGAGAATTATAACTAAGAGCATATCCAGCTCTACCTGTTTGAGCCCTATAACTCTTTGCAAAACCACCATCAATAACTAATAATTTTCCATCAGCACGAATAGGACTTTCACCCTTAGTTTCTTTCACAGGTACATGACCATTAATAATATGAGAATCATTATCAGAAATACCGAACTCTTTTAAAATTTTGTCACATATCTCGCTATTTTCTGCCAATGAATAATAAGGATTTTTATGTTCCTTATGAGTAACTTTATCATCTACAAAATACCTCTCAAATGTTGCAGCCTTATCTTTTCCAAACAAAGGAGACTGATATGAACACCATAAAAACCACATAATATCGCTATAATTATTCTTTAAATTTTCTTCTCTTTTATTAAAAGCCTTTCTAGCCATCTTATCTAAAAAGTCAAAATATGCTTTTCCTGAAAGTGTTTCTCCCATTATATTAACATCAAGAAAACTTCCATCCTCATTCATTGGAACACAACCATGGAACAATAAATTAGAATTGAAAACCTTGTACATAGAACCTTTTGAATATAAGAACGTTATATGCTTTTTTAATGTTTCACTATTCAAGAAAGATTCTCTTAATCTCTCCATCAATTCTCTTTCTTCTTCAGTTAATTCATATGGATTATTTCTATTAATAGTAGGAAAATTCTTATCATTCAAATCATAAACATTATTTCCTATTCTGACTTTTCCATTTTCATAATCAATCTTATCTAAAAGTAATCTATTTTCCATTTCATATTCTGGATGTCTCTTAATAATTTGCCCCTCAACCTTAAACTGAATAATCGCAATTGCCTTTTGAATTTTTGAAAGGATCTTTTTATCAGTATCTATATATTTATTATAATCATAAACTTTGGGCAAAAATTTCTCACAATCATCATCTCTATATTTTTCCATAGCAAACATAGAAAGTGGTCTAATATTTATTCCATACCCATTCTCAAGAGTATTCAAATTATCATATCTAGCACAAATACGAATAACATTAGCAATACAAGCATAATTACCACAAGCAGCACCCATCCATAAAATATCATGATTTCCCCATTGAATATCTAAACTATGAAATTCCATTAATTCATCCATAACATTTTTAGCAAAAGCACCTCTATCAAAAATATCACCAATTATATGTAAATGGTCAATTGCCATACGTCTTATTAATTTTGAAATTACCACAATAAATTCATCAGCTCTATCTAATCCAATAATTGACTTAATAATCTGTCTATAATATCTCTCTTTATCCTCACCATCTCCACCAG
Source organism: uncultured Clostridia bacterium (assembly GCA_934149115.1). Lineage (GTDB taxonomy): Bacteria > Bacillota > Clostridia > TANB77 > CAG-508 > UMGS1994. The sequence continues at coordinate 31,151 of CAKPDW010000001.1, read as the reverse complement.
AATGCATAAGTTCATCAATTATATAATCATATCCTTTTGGCATAGCCTTTCTAACCTTAGAACGAGTATATTTTGAACTTACCTCCCTAGCCACATTTATCAAACGATATAAAATAATATTATACCACTCATCTAAATTCTCAACTTCTTTTTTAATATATGCAAGCTTTTCCTCTGGATAATAAATCAAAGTAGCTAAAGTTTTTCTTTCTTTTTCAGGCAACGAATTAGCATAAATCTTATCAATTTTATCCCTTATAATTCCAGAACCATTTTTTATAATATGTGAAAAAGAACCATACTCTCCATGAATATCACTCAAAAATAATTCAGTTCCTTTTGGTAAATTTAAAATAGCTTGAAGATTAATAATTTCTTGACTAACTTCTTCAATATTTTTATACTTTTTGCTTAGCATCTCTAAGTATTTATAATCTGGCATTTTACCACATCCCTTCAAAATATATAATCCTTCATGTATATACTAAAAATTAACTTCATTATATAAGTATATTATACGATTTGCAAGAAAAATATCACTAAAGCTTAATCTCATTCTGTGCATTGTTATTTATATAATAAGAAGTTCAGAGAACTTTCCTATTATATAAAAAAAGACAAAGAATAATCTCTGCCTTTTAATTATTAATTTATTTATTAATGTTTTCCATAAGATCTACTTCCACGAGCCAATCTTCTATATCCTCTAGTTTTTCTCAATGTAGTAGTTGCATCCTCAATTGTTTCAGCAATACTTGGTTCCTCCGTAATTTCAGTGCTTCTATCAGCAACCATATTTTCATCATTATTACTAACAGTTTTGCTTTCGTCCTCTGTATAATATTGTTTAACAAAATCAAAATTAGCATCTTCTTTCTGTAATTCAGTTTCTTTATATTCAGCCAATTTTCTACTTTTTAAATAATTAGTAAACGCAAATGTTAGCGCAAACAAAGTAATCAATCCAATTCCACCAAGAATCGCATAAATTTGTTGTTCATCAGTCAAACCAAACATACCAATAAAATTATCATAATTACTTTTTACAATACCTGCAACCTTAGTATCTTTCTTCTCTGTTTTAAAAGTTATAACATATCTTGAATACTCCTTTTCAGCATCTTTTACAACAATTGTTATTGTAGCAACTCCATCTTCAGAAACATTAGAAACTGCCTCAACAGTTAAGTTTTCATCACTAGCCACTGCTTTGATTTTTTCTTTAATTTGGTCTAATTCAGCTAATGTTAATTTTTTATCAACTATAACAGTATATTCATATACATCTGTTTTAAATTCTTTATCTAAAGTATACCCTTCTATTTCCAAAGAAGCAAGTCCAAACACAGCAACATTTTCTTGTCCCTCAGTTTCCTCACCTTCAATAACATTTGGAACTTCTTCCCCATCTTCAGAACTCTTTTTAATTACATTAACACTATATGTTTTTGAACCAGCAGAATTAGAAACAGTTACTTTAAAAACATTTGACCCATCTTTTAAAGTTTTACTACCTGTTCCTGAAACAGTTCCATTTTTAGAGGTAGCGTAAACATTTATAGATGTACAATCTGCTGGAACTGCAACAGAATAACTTGTTTTACTCGGACTAAACCCTTTAAAATCATAAGGAGAAGTTCCAAAAGTTGCAAGTGTAGGTGCAGAAGTATTATTAGAATTACCTGTATTTCCACCAGTGTTTCCAGAATTACCACCTGCATTAGTATTTCCTCCAGAGTTTCCTCCATTAGAACTTTGAATAATTCTTACAGATTTGCTAGCAGAAACAGGTTGATCCCCCTCTGTAGCATAATCCCCTACTGTTCCAGAAGCACTAATTGAAACACTTCCACTAGCTCCAGCTGTAAGAGTATATGAAAATGATGAATTATCTAACCACTCTGTTCTTCCACCAGAACTTACCTTTCCAGCTCCACCACTCAAAGTTACAGTTACAGTAAATGTTTCTCCAGGTGCTACCGAAGATTTTGTAGTTGAAATACTCAATGTCGCAGCATTAGATTTCACACTCATTAATAACAACAATCCAAATGCGAAAAATAATGCAAATATCATTTTTTTCCAAATAGTATCTTTCATTTCTTTTCTCCTCTGTTTTTTATTTTTTTAAATCGTTATTTTACTAATATTCATAATATAATTTTTTATTTTCACATAATCAGCTGGAGAAATTGTCCCATCTTTATTAACATCAGCAGACTTTTGTGAAGCACCAGTAAGACTAGTTACACCCATTATATTATTTTTTATTTTTACATAATCTGAAGGAGTTATAGAACCATCTCCATTAACATCCCCTAATTTAACTGCAATATATGTTTTATTATCTATTGTAATACTCATGCCAGTACCAATGAAATCATTAGAATTTGAAATATCAGTACCATCTACTTTTTTAATAATAGCACCAGCATATTTTTCTTTTATATTTTTTACACTAGTTGCTGGAGTCATAATAAAATCAGCTCCATCAACTTTAAAATCAGCTGTGTCAACATCTGGAGATGGATTACTTCCAGCACCCATATCAACTTGACCTCTATAATCAGGTAATGTACTATTAACACTTAATAAATATTCTGTAGCCACATATCCCTCCTGATATTTATAATTCCATGCTTTAGCACTTGCATTATAAGTTGTAGCAGAAACAATTCTCACCTTACTCCATGTTCCCTGATTACTTAATAACTCCACTACAGTATTTTTATACAAGCTTCCTATTTGAGTTCCTCCTGGTGAAGATCTAAAAGAAATTCCCCATTCTTTCATACTATTTATATAATACAAAGATGATTGACTAGCAGTCAAAGATGTAGGTACAGGAACCGGTGTAGCTGGCATATTATTATAAACTGGTACTAAAAAAGTCAAATGTTCATCTAAAATTCCACTATCCAAATATATATCATACAAAGAACCAGCTTGACCTGCAGGATCTCTTAAATTAGTCATATACTGATGAGTATAAAATTGACTAATTGGATATGTTCTCTGTCCCATTGATTCAGTTAAAATTTCATTACCAACAACATCAAATTTATAAAAATATTTTGTAGTTTGTCCAGCTGAAATATAACCATTTTTCAAAACTTTTTTTGCACCATCAATCAAAGCATATCTTGGTGTAGTCCATCTCAAAGATTTTGCCATTTCTAAACCTCTCTCAACAGCTCCATTACCATCAGTAGCACCATAATTATAAAAATTATATAAACCATAATAACCAGGAACTGTTCCAGAAATTGCTTTTGGTGTGCCAGTACGGCCTAACTCTTGAAAAATAGTTGCAACAATATGTAAAGGATTTATTCCAGCCTCAGAAGCAGCTGACATAATATCATCAACATATTGAGCTAAATACGTTCCATTTGTAGCACTAGCAACAACATCACGAGTAACACCATCACCATTGGATAATTCCAAAAATTGAAACACCATTGCCTCACCCATAAAATTTCTTGGATCAAGATAATAATTTACCATCTTAGCAGATGAACAATAATAACCTGGGTCACCACTTCTTCCACATGTACATAAAACTTTAGGATCAACTGTACTAGATTTATAGGCTGTATTAACTAAACATCTATTTTCAGTAGAACTTGAAGTCAATTCATTCCAATCAATACCTGTATAATAAGCTTTAAAATCCCAATTAGGATGTAAATATTTCAAATATGCCAATTTAACTTGATAACTTTCTGGAAAAGCACTAATTCCAGATTTTATATATTGTGTATATGAACTACTAAGACCAGTAGCTTGAACCTCTGATTTAACAAAAAATATTTGAATAAAACTAAATATAATCGAAACTACAAGAATAAAAATAATTAATTTTATACTTAATTTTTTCATTTGTTCCTCCTTGCCATAAACTTGGCTTTTTCTACATAATTAGTATATATTATACAATTTTCTTAGTCAACAAATTAAATATATTATTTATGTTACAAAAAATTTTCTAAAATATAAAAAACACTCTTTACAAAACAAGAAAATTTCAAATTTTTATGATATAATTTTATATATAAAATTTTGAAAGGAATAAAAAATGAAACCCAATTTAGAACTACTATCACCAGCAGGTGATTTTGAATGTTTAAAATCAGCAGTACAAAATGGTGCTAACTGCATATATTTTGGAGCAGATTCATTTAGTGCAAGAGCCTACGCACATAATTTTCAAGAACAAGAACTAGAAAAAGCAATTGAATACTGCAAAATTAGAGGAGTAAAAACAAATTTAACATTAAATACATTAATAAAAGATGATGAAATAGAATCAGCATTTAATACAGCAAAAAAAGCATATGAATTAGGAATTGATGCAATAATCGTCCAAGACCTTGGACTAGCAAAACAACTAATAAAAGCATTTCCTGATTTACCAATACACGCTAGCACACAAATGTCAGTACATAATTTGCAAGGAGCTTTAGAATTACAAGAACTAGGATTTTCAAGAGTCGTTCTATCTCGTGAATTATCAATCTCTGAAATAGAATATATTTGCCAAAACACAGACATTGAAATAGAATGTTTCATCCATGGTGCACTTTGCATATCATATTCAGGACAATGCCTTTTCTCAAGCCTAGTAGGTGGACGCTCAGGAAATAGAGGCACATGTGCACAAAGTTGTAGACTTCCCTATGAATTAATCGAAAACGATAATACAATACTAGATAAAGGCTATCTTCTAAGTACTCGTGATTTATGCTCATTAGAATACATACCAAGATTAATAAACTGTGGAGTAGCTTCTCTAAAAATAGAAGGCAGAATGAAATCTCCAGAATATGTAGCAACAGTAACAAGAATATATAGAAAATATATTGATTTAGCACAATCAAATTCAGACTATAAAATAGATGAAAAAGATAAAAAAGACTTAATGCAAGTATTTAACAGAGGAAACTTCTCCTCTGGCCACCTAGATACTCATGCAAATAAAAAATTAATATATCCAGAAAAACCAAATAACATGGGATTATTTCTAGGATACATATCAAAATATAATCAAACAAAAGGACTAATTACGCTAAACTTAAATGAAGTACTAGAAATCGGAGATACAATTTCAACAGAGAAAGAAACAGGTACATACACAATTTCTGAATTAATACAAAAAAATGAAAATATAAAATCAGCTCAAGCAGGCACTATAGTAACTATAGGCAGAATGAAAGGAAATATAAAAGTTGGAGATAAAATTTATAAAATGTCCTCAAAATCTTTAAACACTCAGGCACGTTCCACATTTGAAAAAGATGTACAAACAAAAAAAATACCATTAAATTGTGAAGTAAAAATCGTTAAAAACTCACCTATTTCAATGCATATAAGCCAAGCCTGTGATATAGATATTTATAGAAAACTAGACATTTATTGTGAAATTGATTCAATCCCCACAGATTCAATCAATCACCCACTAGATAAAGAAAAAGTTTTATCTCAAATCACAAAAACAAACAACACACCATACTATTTTAAAAATATAAAAATAAAATTAGATGAAAATACCTTTCTACCAAACATAAAATCATTAAATGAATTAAGACGTACATCACTTGATTTAGTAGAACAATTTGCTAAAAATAAAATACAAAAAAAATCTAATTCTTCTTTAGAAAATATTGTCGTTAGCAAACATCATAATCAAAATAAAACAATATCATTACTATTAAATAAATTAGATGAAACAGCAAATTATGAAATATTAGAAGGAATTGATAACATATACATTCCCCTAAAATTCTTTACTCTAAAAAAATATGAATCAATAATTTCTAATATAAGTCATAAATTCAAAACATACATATATTTACCTACAATAATAAAAGCAAATTATAGAAATATAATAATAACAAACATTGAAAACACAATTACAAAATATAATGTCAAAGGATTTGTTCTTTCAAATATTTCTAATTTTAAATTTCTGCAAGATTTTAATTGTGATAATTTTGAATTTATTGCAAATTATACATTCAATATATTCAACAAATACACAATACAAGAATTACAAAAATTAGGAATAAACAAATTAACAATCTCCCCTGAATTAGATAAACAAACTATCACAGAATTTGCAGAAATATCAAATCAAGAATTAATATGTTATGGCAGAATCCCATTAATGAATATGAACTATTGCCCATTAGGAAAAAGCAACCATTGTTATCCAGAATGCTCAATGAACTGTGCAACAGAAAATAGATATTATTTAAAAGACCGTATGAATTTAAAATTTCCTTTAATTCTTGATAATACACAAACAGTATCAACATTATACAACTCAAAAATAACATCAATAGCACCATCAGAATTTCCAAATGCATCAATTAGATTAGACATTCTAGAAGAAACAATTCCAGAAATTCAGGAAATTATAAACGTTTTTAAAAGTGGAAAAAAACTTAACGGAAACATATATACAAACACAAACTTAAACAGAAATGTTTAACCTAAGCTCAAAAAATGTCGCTAGAAAACTAGCGACATTTTTAGGACTAATATTGTTTTGTACTTAATTTAATAATCAAATTCATATCATCATCATTTGCTACTTTATTCTTTCGGATTGCACCACATTTCTTACACTTAAATATGATAACATATCCTTTTTTACCAATTTCTAAACCAATCGGTTCTAAATCACCGTGACAAGTCTCTGCCCTATCTCCAGGATTTATATCAACATGTTTAGAATGTAAACACTTGGGGCAATGGTTTCTACATGAATATCCAAGCTTTGGGACATGGAAACCGACAATTATCACATACAAATTCTTCATCAATAACTACAAAATTAGACATCTTTTTTCTTTTTCTCCTTATGATAAATGCTTCCACCTATAAACTCTCTTAACAATGAAGTATTAGGAATATCGTCATCTGGAATATCATCAAAATACTCTAAAAATTCAATCAACCTCTGAGCTTCTCCATACTCTTTATGCGTACAGTCAATCTCTTTTAATAATGGTATCGCATACTTTTTCTGAACAGCTAATTCGTAAATAAGTGAGGAATTAAACATATAGTCAGCCTCCTCTTGATATGGATAAATATATTTCTCCTCTCCTCTATTTACAGAATACCATGTTCTTAAAGTACTTAAAGCATCATAACCTCTGAATTTGTAATCTCTTACAATTCTTCTTATTAAACGAGTATCTGTAGTGGAAATCCTGTTAAAATAATCAATATTTAAAACAGTCAAATCACTAATGTAGATTTTAACTTTCTCATCTTTAGGAATAGCCTGAGTTAATCTATCATTCAAACAATGAATTCCTTCGATTACAAGAATATCATCTTTACCTAAAGACATAGTTGTTCCATCATATCTTTTAGTTCCAACTTTGAAATCAAACTTTGGAACTTCAATTGTTTCACCATTTAATAACTTAACCAAATGGTCATTAAATAGCTTTAAGTCAATAGTTTCAATACGTTCGAAGTCATAGTTTCCGAATTCATCTTTTGGTGTATCTTCTCTTTCAACAAAATAATTATCAACAGAAATAGTAACAGGTTTTAACCCATTTAATCTAAGAGCTAAAGATAATTTTCTTGCAAAAGTAGTTTTACCTGAAGAAGATGGACCTGCAATCAAAATCATTTTTACATTTTTTCTTCTGCAAATCTTATCTGCCAATATAGAGATTTTCTTTTCGTGTAAAGCTTCAGAAAGTAAAATAAAATCATTAATTTCTCCACTTTCAACTTTTCTATTAAGCTTCTTCACAGTTTGCACATTTAATAATCTATAAATATCTTCATATTCATCAAATGTAGCAAACATTTTCTTTGTTTCCTGATATTTTCCCATCTTTGTTGGTGTTGTTTTATCTGGATAGCGAACTAAATAACCATCTTTATAACTTTGAACATCAAAATATGGCACCATTCCAGTATTTATAGGCATTGGACCATATAAATAGTTATAATAATCTTCGCAAAAATACAAAGAAACCTTTTTAGCTTTACTGCTAACCTGGAACTTTCCATATGCATTTTTACTATGATTATAAAAAGCTTTAGCTTCTTCCAAAGTCATAACAGTTTTTGTAATTGGTAATTTAGCATCAATAATTTCTTGCATTTTTTTCTTAACATTAGAAATTACTTCTTCAGTTATTTCCATGTTATCAATCTGACAAAACATAGCATTATGCAACTGATAATCAACAGTCAACAATGCTTTTGGGTATAACTCATAAAAAGCTTTTCCCATTACATACATAATACCTCTAATATATACACTTCTACCTTCTTTAGAACTTGCATCTAATAAAGATACTTCTGCATCCTCCTTTATCTCATAATTAAGAGAATGCACCTGATTGTTTACAATACAAGCAATATGATTTTCCTTAATATCATCTTTCAAAATCTCTACTACTTTAACAGGTTTGCTAGTTTCAAAAATTTTGTTTTCAAATGTGATCCTCATAACTTATTCTCTCCTTTCCGTTAAAGTTTCTACATAATTTTATTAAAAAATTTATTTAATATTACGAAAATTTTTTTCGCAATATATAAATTTTAGAGAAAAAAAAACAGGAACAATTTATTCCCTGTTTAGATATTATTATTCTTTTATATTATAGGTAAAATAATAGTATTACTCCACCAATAACTGTAAAAATAAATCCAAACATCTTTAGTCCAAGTGCACCTTCGTTTTGATCCCCAAAACTAAAAAATTTTTTAGTTATAGGTCTTGCATCATAAATTAAAATTACTCCTACTAAAACAAATATTGCACCTAAAAATTTCAAAAATAAATTCATTTTCTACATCCTTTTTTACTCTAAATATATAAGCATTATACATACTTTCTACAAAAAAGTCAATCCTTTGCAATTTCAAAATTTTATCTCCTATATTACCGAAAAGAGCCTGCCACAAATTTTGTGGTAGGCTCTTTCTAAATGCTGGAAAATTATTTTATGCGTCTTTCTCATTCTCTGCATAGATTTTATCTACACATTCAAGAACGTACTCATAAGGTTCTTTTCCTTCTGGAATGAAACCTTTAAGAGTTTCGTTAATTACTTCCTCAGTCTTTTCTTCTGGAAGTGCATTATCTGCAACAAATGCCTTTTTAAAAGCGAATTCATAAATACACTTTTTCGTTGACTCATCTGCTACCAGTTTTTTGAAAATCATATTTTTCAAAATTTCTGACTGGATACTCTCATCAACATGTGCCTCTTTTAAAAAGTTAACAGTTACAGAATACGCATATTCTTTGTGAATGTCTTCAACAATACCTGTGATTACACGTCTTACAATTTCGGTTTCTGTTAAACTTCTACCATCTTCCTTATCGTAAAAATCCTCATCTCTAAGTACTGTATCAATACACTCAAAAGCCATACTGAAACCATCAGCAAATGTTTCAACATCACCTGGAATTTTCGAGCACTCAATTGCTCGAGCTAATGCTCTATCAAGCAGATACTCCGGATGATCCAACATTCCATATACCGTGCCCCGAATAATATCATATCCAAGCATATTGTTTGGAATCTGTTTTCTTCTCATTGCAACAGCTATTGCTGAATGTAATCTACCTGTGTCATAATTAACTCTTAATACTCTAGTTCCGTCTTCTCGCATTTTTATTACCTCATGCTTTCTCTTAGGCAAACTTGCCCGTTGCTAATATTATGTCAACAATAATATTATAACATCATTTTTCCAAGAAATCAACCCCAAAAGTATTGATTTCATCGCAATTTTCGACATTTTACTATATTTTACATCTTTATTTTTCAAAAATATTCTATATCATACAATATCTTTCAGCACAATATTTTAAATCTCAATTCGATTACCAAACTTTTCATCAACTACCTTTTTTAAAGATTTATTCTTTTCTTTCTCTAGTTTCGGATCATCATTAATTATTTTTATTGCAATAGCTTGAACAGATTTTAAAGTTCCTATATCTTCAAATAAGTTAGCAATTTTAAATTCAGGAAGACCATGTTGTTTTGTACCAAAAAATTCACCTGTACCACGTAATTCCAAATCTTTTTCAGAAATAACAAAACCATCATTTGTAGAAGTCATAACCTTCATACGTTCACGAATCACTTGCGAATTTCCATTATACTTTAATATGCAATAAGATTGGTATTCTCCTCTACCTACCCTTCCTCTCAACTGGTGCAACTGAGCCAAACCAAATCTCTCTGCATTTTCTACAACCATAATATTACTATTTGGAACATTAACACCAACCTCAATTACAGTTGTAGAAATTAAAATATCAATATCGCCATTTTTAAAAGATTCCATTATTGCGTCTTTCTCTTTAGCTTTCATTTTTCCATGTAAATATTCCACTCTGTAATCTTTAAAAACCTTATTTTTATAATGTTCTGCTAATTCCATAACAGACTTTGCATTTATTTCTTCATTTTCTTCAACCAAAGGACATACAATATAAGCCTGTCTTCCTTGATCAATTTGTTGTTTCAAAAAATTATTAACTCTTTCATCCATTCCTTTAGTAACAGCATAAGTCTCAATTTTCTTTCTATTTGGTGGTAACTCATCAATTATTGAAATATCCAAATCCCCATATAAAATTAGAGCTAATGTACGTGGAATTGGAGTCGCAGTCATGACTAGCACATCAGGATTATTTCCCTTTTCTGTTATAATACTTCTTTGTCTAACTCCAAACCTATGTTGCTCATCAGTTACAACTAATCCCAAATTATGAAAAACAACATTTTCTTCTAAAAGAGCATGAGTTCCAATTAGAATATCAATTTCACCCGCTTCTAATCTTCTTAAAATATCCTCTTTCTTTTTCTTAGTAATTCCACTAATTAATAATTCGCATCTAATACCTGTATCTTTTAAAATCTCTGTAAAACTCTCCAAATGCTGAGTTGCTAAAATAGCAGTAGGAGCCATTATAGCAGATTGATATCCACTTTTTACACACTTATATGCAGCAATTAAAGCTACAACAGTCTTTCCAGAACCAACATCACCTTGAAGCAATCTATTCATTGGTTTTTCGCTTTCCATATCATTATCAATTTCTTCTAAAACTCTCAATTGAGCCTTAGTCAAAGAAAAAGGTAATTTATTTATAACATCAGACATTTTAGCATCTTTACTAAAAACAATTCCCCTTCTCTCTTTTGAATACTGATTTTTCAATGCAAGTAAAGCAATCTGCATAGAAAGTAATTCTTCAAAAACCAATCTTTTTCTAGCCAACTCAAAATCATCAAAACTATCAGGAAAATGAATTTGATTAATAGCTGTATTCAAATCCAATAATTTATACTCATCAACTAAATATTCAGGTAAGCTTTCTTCAATTTTTCCATCAATCTCATGTAACCCATTTTCAATAATCTTTCTTAACATAGTTTGAGAAAGTTTATAAGTAGATGGATAAACAGGAATTATTCGTCCTGTATTTTTAGTTTCATCAGCCTTATCATATACAGGAGAACTCATTTCCACTCTGTTTCCTTTTTTAGAAACTTTCCCATAAAACTTATAATATTCCCCTGGTTTAAACATACCCTTTAAATAAGATTGATTAAACCAAGTCATCTGACAAATACCAGTATCATCCCTAGCATTCATCTTTAATATTGTCATATTTCTTCTAATCCTAACTTCACTAACCCTTGTTATAGGCATAACCTCAATTAAAGCCTCCTCACCATCAACAAGTTCTTCTATTTTTTTAGGAATACTCCTATCCTCATATGTTCTTGGATAATATGTAATCAAATCATTCAAATCAAAAATTCCAAGTCTATTTAAAAGTTTTGCTCTTGCTTCCCCAACACCTTTTACATATTGTATATTTTTAGTTAAATCAGCCATTTCATATCCTTTCTATTTTTTATATACCAAACACTTTTTCTCTTTTATTATGATACACTAAAAGAAAAATAATATCAATGTTTTTATTGTGTATTATAAAAAAACATTATATAATTAAAACAACTCATATTTAATCACAAAGGAGGGATTCATATGTCAAGTGATTATTGGGAAATGACCTACAGTGACTCATTAAAATATGAACTAATGCAAATATCATCGCAATTACAGCGGACATACTTCCTACACGTATTTGACAAAATGGGAAAATACGTTATTGAAAACGATGCAGACGGCATGACATTCAGAGAATACTTCGACATATTTGAGCGGTAAAACCTCCTCAAATCCAAAAAACGTAACAGCAACTACTGTTACGTTTTTTACATAATAAAAACACACATTCCCATTCTATAAATATAATATCATCAAAATCACCAAACATACTTAATCAAAAAATAAAAAACCAAAAAAATCTCAACAAACAAAATAACAGGAAAACCAATCGTAAAATACAACTTCTTAGTCTTATGTCTAAACAAATACATTCCAGCAATAGTACCAAAACCACCACCCAAAAGAGTAATAGTAAACAACGACTTCTCAGGAATACGCCAAGAACCACGTTTAGCCTTAAACTTATCAATACCCATTGCACAAAAACCAACAAGATTAATAACAATCAAATACAAAACAGCAAACTGCCACGTAAAAATCAATCCATACTCTCCCATAGCAAACACCTCACACAAATATTATATCTTCGAACATTATGCAAAAAGGGACATCTGGTTACTCTGCGTCATCCCCTTCAAACAACCAACCTTAGAAAGAACCTCAACAACAGACTTACCAATCTTCGACCTCAACTGCAAATCATCAATACACATAAACTTCTCATCCTCCCTAGCAGACTGAATACCAAGAGCAGCAACAGTACCAAGGCCAGGAACACTATTAAGAGGAGGTCTAATCCCCTCAGGCTCCAACCTAAATTTAGTAGCATCAGACTCATATAAATCAACAGGCAAAAACTTAATACCCCTCTCATACATTTCCAAAACAAGTTCCAGAACAGGATACATATCCTTATCCTTAGGAAGTGCAGCATTACCAGCCATATCAATCTCACGCATCTTATTCAAAACCTTCTCCTTACCATGGCACATAATATCATAATCAAAACCATCAGCCCTAATAGAAAAGAACGCCGTATAATACGCCTCAGGCTTATGAACCTTAAACCACGCAATTCTAAAAGCATTAGTAACATATGCAGCAGCATGAGCCTTAGGGAACATATACTTAATTTTCTCACAAGACTTAATATACCAATCAGGAACATCATGCTCCTTCATCAAATTAACAAAACCAGCCCACTTCTCAGGATCCTTTAAAGCCTTACCTTTACGAACAGTCTCCATAATTTTAAAAGAAGGATTTGGAGGCAAGCCCTTTTTAATCAAATAAATCATAATATCATCTCTACAACAAATAGCATCCTCCAAAGTAATAACACCCTTATCAATAAGTTCCTGAGCATTATTAAGCCACACATCAGTCCCATGAGACAATCCTGATATACGAATCAATTCATCAAACGTCTTTGGTTTAGTATCAACCAACATTCCCCTAACAAACTTTGTACCAAATTCAGGAACACCAAATGTACCAACCTCAGAATGAATTTGTTCTGGAGTAACACCTAAAGCCTCTGTAGAAGAAAAGATAGACATTGTTTCTTTATCATCAAGAGGAACTTTAGTAGGATCAAATCCTGTCAAATCAAAAAGCATACGAATCATTGTTGGATCATCATGACCAAGAATATCTAATTTAAGCAAATTCTGATCAATAGAGTGGTAATCAAAATGAGTAGTTATTATATCTGAATTAGGATCATCAGCAGGATGTTGAACAGGACAAAATTCAAAAATCTCTCTACCCTTTGGAACAACTATAATACCACCTGGATGCTGACCAGTAGTTCTCTTTATACCTGTGCAACCAGAAGAAAGTCTAGCAATCTCTGCATTAGTAACAGGAATATGTCTTTCCTCATAATAATTTTTTACATAACCAAAAGCTGTTTTATCAGCAATAGTACCAACAGTACCAGCCTTAAAAGTAGTTCCTTTTCCAAAAATTACTTCTGTATATTTATGAGCCTTTGCTTGATATTCACCAGAAAAATTCAAATCAATATCTGGTTCTTTATCACCATTAAATCCAAGGAATGTTTCAAAAGGAATATCCATTCCATCCTTATCTAATTTATGACCACATTTTGGGCAATCCTTATCAGGTAAATCAAACCCATTTTTAACTCCATAATCCGTAAAATCAGAATACTTACAATTTGGACACCTATAATGAGCCTGTAAAGAATTAACTTCTGTAATACCTGTCATATTAGCAACAAAAGAAGAACCAACAGAACCTCTAGAACCAACAATATATCCATCTTCATTTGATTTCCAAACTAATTTTTGAGCAATAATATACATAACGGAAAATCCATTTTTTATAATAGAATCCAGCTCTTTATCAAGTCTTGTTTGAACAATCTCAGGAAGTTTTTCACCATATAATTCATGAGCTTTTCCATATGCAATATCCTTTATAGTTTGTTCACAACCCTCAATATGTGGCGGACACTTTTCACCAGAAATAGGGCTAATTTTATCGCACATATCAGAAATCTTATTTGAATTTGTAACTACAACTTCATATGCTTTTTCTTCTCCTAAATAAGCAAATTCATCTAACATTTCTTGTGTAGTACGCAAATATAATGGTGCTTGAAAATCAGCATCATCATACTGTTGACCTGCTTGTAAAATACGTCTATAAATTTCATCTTGTGGATCCATAAAATGAACATCACAAGTTGCAACAACCAATTTATTTAACTTTTCACCTAATTCAACAATCTTTCTATTTATATTTTGTAATTCAAAATCATCAACAACAGTCCCATTTCTAACCATAAATTCATTGTTACCAATAGGTTGAATTTCCAAATAATCATAATATTTTGCAATTTTTTCTATTTCTTCCTCAGGTCTGCCAGCCACAATTGCTCTATACAATTCACCAGCTTCACAAGCACTACCTAAAATTAAACCTTCCCTATATTTTTCAAATAAGCTTTTTAATATACGAGGTTTTTTATAAAAATAATCCAAATGTGAATATGAAACAAGCTTATATAAATTTTTAAGGCCAACATAATCTTTAGCCAAAATTATAGCATGATATGATGGTAATTTTTGATAAGCATGTGGATCACCTTTAATTACATTATCTATATCATCTACTGTTTTTGCTCCATTTTCTTTAAGTTTTTGAATCATTATATTAAACACTGCTACCAATGTTTTAACATCATCTAAAGCACGATGTGCAACTTCCACAACAATATCTAATTTATCAGCAATTAAACCTAATTTATATTTTTTCATATCTGGAAATATAACTTTAGCTAATCTTAAAGTATCTATATAAGTATTATCCAAACTATACCCATATTCACTAAAATTATGTTTCAAAAATCCTATATCAAAATCTGCATTATGAGCAACAAGAACACTATCACCTATAAAGTCAATAATTTTCGGAATAATTTTATCTATTGTTTCTGCATCTTTCACCATATCATCAGTAATATGAGTAACCTCAACAACTTCCTGTGGAATAGGTTTTTCAGGATTTACAAAACATTCAAATTCATCAATAACTTCACCATTTTTTATTTTTATAATTCCTATTTCAGTTATTTTTTCTGTTCTAAAAGATAATCCAGTTGTTTCCAAATCAAGAACACAATACTCTCCATCAATATCCTGTTTTCTTGGAAATACAACACTTGGATCTTTATCAGGAACAAAATATGCTTCAACACCATAAATTACTTTTATGTCTGCACCTGTTTTTCCTAAAAATTTATGTGCTTCAGGGAAACTCTGAACAACTCCATGATCAGTTATAGCAATAGATTTCCATCCCCAGCTAACAGCCCTTTTTAGCAAATCTTCAGCAGAAGTAACAGCATCCATTTGACTCATCTTAGTATGCATATGTAACTCTACTCTTTTTTCCTCTGCCGTATCCATTCTCTTGGTTTTTGCAACACCAGGAGTCTCCAATATAGTATTTGCCATTACAGTAATTTCTTTAGCAAAATTATCGTATTTTGCAACACCATCTAATTTTATTCCTTTGGCTTTTTTTAATCTTCCAAGAATTTCTTTAGTTTTATTAGTTTCAACAAAAGCCTTCATTGTCATAGTACTTGTACCATCATAAAGATTAAACATTAAAATTGTTCTATTTCCCTTTATATCTCTGGAATCAGTACTTATAACTTCACCTTCTAAACATACTCTATCTGTATCATTATTTATATCAATAATCTTAACTTTTGGTGTTTTTATTGTTGTACTTCTTCCATAAATCAATGGACTTTGTTCTGCTTTTGGCTGTTCACCATCACTTTCACTTGTACTATTATTTAATTTAAAATCAGATATAACAACATTATTAGCAATAATAGTTATTTCATTTGCATAATCATCATATTTTGCATTTCCATCAACCTTAACACCTTGTCCCTCTTTTAAATGTTCAACTATACCAGGAACTAAATTAGTATCAACAAAAGACTTACAAATAATACTAGCATCCCCATCATCAACACTAAAATTAATAATAGTTCTATTATTTTTTATATCTCTTGTAGAAACATTAGTAACCTCTCCTTCAACATTAACTCTTGTTGTACTATCATTAATATCCTTAATAGAAACATACTTACTTCTAAAATTACTAACTTTTCCTATAATCAAACCACTAGATTTTTCAACATCAATTTTTGCACTTTCTGCATTTTCCAGTTTTGAATGTTGCTTATCATTTTCTGATTTATTCGCTTTTTCAATGGCTTCTCTACGTGCCATATCTTCTAAGTGCATAATTGCTTCATGTTCTTGAACCTTTAAATATTTATCATATTCTTCTTTACTTTTTTCTGGATCTTCTTCAAAAGCAACTTTAAAACGTTTATTATATAAATTATATAATAAGTGCTCTAATCCTTTATCAAACTTTTTTGAACATAATAAATCAGCCCCTTTAATTTTCAAATCCACACAAACAGTACTGTCTTTTATATCAACAGTACTATTTCTAAGTATTGCTCTTGTCATAGGAGCTTTTCTTGACATATATGTAACCAATTCTTGCCAATCATTTTCTATCGTTGGTTCTATATCTATATTCTCATATTGAATTTCAATCCTTGCACTACCTACTTTAAATCTATTAACAATATAATCCTCAAATTTAGAAATTTCATTAATAGTAATTTTATTTGCACTTGTTAAACATACTTCTAGTCTATTACTTTTTTTATATAAATTAGCTTTTTGAAAATCTGCTTCACAAATTTTATCATTAACATTTTGATAATCACTAAATATATCTTTAACTTTTTGCATTTTTACGCCTACCTTATTTAAAAACTTCCTCTATTTTACCAAAAACTTCTTTAACATTTGGTACACTCTCTATATAAATATTTCTATCCATTATATTTCTAGTTCTTCTTTTAATAACAATTGTTCCAAGTCCAAATAATTTTTCCATATTTCCTTGTGTATAAAAGACTTCTTCAACTTCTGTATATGGTATTTCTCTTGATCTCTTTTTGAATTTTTTCCAAGACATAACAATTTTAGTTCTATACAATGTACATACAACCGAATTAAGTGAAGATCTAAGATATATTAAATAAACTATTCCAAATAAAATAAATAGCAATGAAGCACCAATAGCATATTTCCAATATGATAAATCTACAGATAACATCAAAATTATTGTAAATATTGCAATTCCAATTTGTTCGCAATGTAAAAGTAATTGATATTTCAAAATAAATTTACTTTTAAATGTAATTACAACAGATTTATCATTTCTTAACTCCTGTTCTTTCATAAGCTTATTCATACAATTAGTACATAATTCTCCGTTTTTCTTTAATTCTGCTCCACAAATTCTACAATTCATTTTTTCATCTCCTTTAGAAAAATCTTAATATATCAACATATGAAATATAAATAGATAACAATATTAATAAAGAAAATCCTATCATTTGTATCCAAATTTCTATTTCTTCTTTTAATGGTTTTCTACGTATAGCTTCAACTAAAAGAAGTACTATTTTTCCACCATCTAACGCTGGAAACGGTAATAAGTTTGTAATTCCTAACGATAATGAAATTAAAGCCATTAAATATATAAAATCATAAAAATTAGTAGTTGATGCTACAGTCTTAGAAATTCCAATTGGACCCATCATCTGATTAACAGATACACCTTTTGTAAACATAGATTTCACATTATCAGCTAAAGAAATTACAAAATTTCCTGTTTCAAACCACGCATAATAAAATCTAGTAGCAAAATTTTTATCTGCCATTCTAAAAGTAACTCCAAGATAATATTCAGAATATTCTTTAGGTAAAACAGTAACATCAATATCTGAATTTTCTCGTCTGATTACTAATCTAACTTCACCTTCTGATTTATTAAGTTCATCAACTAATTTATTATAATCATTTTCAACGCTCTCATCATTAACTTTTAAGATAACATCACCAACTTGCAAAATATCTTTTGCTGGTGAATCATCAAACATATATGATATTTTAGTATGTTCTCCATCTTCTGAATCTAAATATATTCCCAAAGATTTTGATTTCACTTCAGTTGGCATAACACTAATTTCTTTTACTTCATTTTCTCTTTTAATCTTTATTTTCAACTCATTAGATGAATTCTTTTCTAATATATTATTTACATCTTTTGTAATAAAAATATGTTTATCATTAATGGAAACTATTCTATCTCCAGACACAATTCCCGCTTCTTGTGCATTATAATTTTCTAAAACATTATCAACAGTCGTAGAAGAAAAATTACCAATGCATAATAAAACTAAGAAATAAACTAATATACCAAACACAATATTTACCAGTCCACCTGCAGCTACAATAGCAATTCTTTTTGGTATTGATTGTCTTGAAAAAGATCTCTCATCATCAGATCTTTCTTCTTCACCAAGCATACTAACAAATCCACCAAGAGGAATCATTCTAATAGAATAAACAGTTTCTCCTTTTCTTTTTGAACAAATTTGTTTACCAAAACCTATAGAAAATTCATTAACTTTAACCTTAAAAAATTTTGCTACTAAGAAATGACCACCCTCATGAATCAGTACTAAAAACCCTAATAAAAATATTATTTTAATTGCATTTAACAAAAAAGTAAGCACTTTTTCCTCCTAAATCAACAAAGTTATTAAATAATACGCAAAAGGTGCTGCAAAAATTACACTATCAAACCTATCTATAAATCCTCCATGTCCTGGTAAAACATTAGAAAAATCTTTAACTTCTGCATATCTTTTAATACATGAAGCTGAAAAATCACCAATCTGACCAAGCAATGTAATAATCAATCCAATAATTGTTATTAATAAATAATTAATTTCTAAGTCAAAAAATACATTAAATATTACTGTTGCTATTAGTACAAGTCCTACTCCTCCTATAACACCTGCTATACAGCCTTCAATTGATTTTTTAGGACTAATTTTACTAAATCTATGTTTTCCAAATTTCATCCCAATTAAATAAGCAAATATATCACTTCCCCATGTTGCTAAAAACAAAAATGCAATATAAAACTTACCTAAATTAGCACCATTGTTTTCATATCCATATAATAATGCAACAAATGAAAAAAATCCGACAATATATATAATACCAAATAATGTAATAGCAATATCAGCTACATTAGTTTTCATATCTGAAAAAACTACATGCATAAATAATATAGCCATAACAGAAAGTAATATTAATCCCAAATATCTAATTAAATATTCACCTGAAATAATATGTAATCCAGCTATACTAAGTGCAGAAACAAATCCAATCCAATATACCGGATTAAACTTATGAGCAACACACTTCATATACTCATAAATTCCACACATAGCTAATATAGCTATAATAACATCCAAAATGTATTTGTTTCCAAAAATTAAAATTATAAATACTGCAGGTAATCCCACAATTGTAGTTAATGACCTCTTAATCATAATAATTCTCCTAAATTTATTTTGCTCCAAATTTTCTATTTCTATTTTGATATTCTTTAATAGCAAAATCAATATCTTCTTCCGTAAAATCTGGCCAATACTTATCCATAAACAAAAATTCTGAATATACAATTTGCCATGGTAAAAAATTACTAGTTCTAATTTCTCCACTAGTTCTAATAACTAAATCAGGATCAGGAATTCCTGATGTATATAAATATTTTTCAATAGTTTCTTCACTTATGTCATCTGGAGAAATTCTTCCGTCTTTAACATCTTGAGCTATTTTTTTCACAGAATGAACAATTTCATCTCTGCCTCCATAGTTTATGCCTATTGAAAAAAGTATTCCATCATTATCTTCTGTTCTTTCTTCACATTTTTTTATACTCTTTTGTAAACCAGTTGATAAAGCACTTATATCACCTAAAACTTTAACTTTTATATTTTCTGTATCAGCTCTTTTTGAATAATCATCTAAATAGTTTTTCAAAAGCAACATTAATGCCCCAACTTCTTCTTCACTTCTTTTCCAATTCTCAGTTGAAAATGCATAAACAGTAATATACTTTATACCTACCTTTTTGGCATATCTAACAATTCTTTCTAATTTTTTTGCACCTTCTTTATGACCTAATCTATAATCTATCTTATTTTCTTTTGCCCATCTTCTATTGCCATCCATAATAATTGCAATATGCACAGGTATATTCGATTCTTGCATCAAAATTCATTCCTTTCAATATTAGCCTATATTGACATTATTTCTTTTTCTTTTTTCTCCAATATAACATCTATCTCTGCTATTTTTTTATCAGTTAATTTTTGAATTTGTTCTTCGGCCTTTTTCAATTCATCCTCTGTCATCAAAGCTTCTTTTTGTAAACTTTTGGCTTCATCCATTCCATCTCTCCTGATAGCTCTTATTGAAACTTTAGATTCTTCTGCTATTTTTTTAATATCTTTAACTAATTCTTTTCTTCTTTCTTCAGTTAATTCAGGGAAAGCTAATCTAATAACCTTTCCATCATTATTAGGATTTAATCCAATATCAGATGCTAAAATAGCTTTCTCAATATCTTTTAATACACTAGCATCCCAAGGTTGAATAACAATTAATCTTGCTTCTGGTACAGAAATACCAGCAACTTGATTTATTGGAGTCTCTACTCCATAATATTCAACAGTAACCTTATTTAAAACTGCAGGATTAGCTCTACCTGCTCTAACCTCAGAAAAATTTTCTTCTAAAACACTTAATGTTTTATTCATTCTTTCTTCTAACTTATCAAATTCCATATTTTTTCTCTCCTTCTATTTAACTATAGTTCCTATATTTTCACCCTTAACAACCCTTACAATATTTTCTGGATCTTCAAGAGCAAATACCAATAAAGGTATATCATTATCTCTGCATATAGCAATAGCTGTTGCATCCATAACTTTTAAATTTTTATTTAAAACTTCATCATAAGTAATTTCTGTATATTTAACAGCATTTTTATCTATTTTTGGATCTGCTGAATAAACGCCATCTATTGTTTTAGCTACCAAAATTACATCAGCATTAATTTCGGCTGCTCTTAATGCTGCTGCAGAATCAGTTGAGAAAAATGGATTACCAGTTCCTCCTCCAAAAACTAATACAGCACCTTCAGCAAAATGTTTTTCAGCATCTCTTTTAGTAAAAGTATCAGCTACTTGAACCATTGTCATAGAAGTTTGAACAACAGCCTTAACTCCCATTGATTCTAAAGTATCTTTAATTGCTAATGAATTCATTATTGTAGCAAGCATTCCCATATAATCAGAAGTAACTCTTTCCATCTTATGTCCATTTTTGCCTCTCCAAAAATTTCCTCCACCTGTAACTATTCCTACTTGTATTCCCATTTTTACTAGTTCAACAACTTTTTCACAAATGGCATCAACAACATCAACATTAATACCTGTTTTCTGTTCTCCTGCCATAGCTTCACCACTTAATTTTAAAAGGACTCTTTTATACATTTTTCAATTTCTCCTATCTTTTTTTCTTTTGTAATTCTATCATATTATATATAATACTGCCACAACTTTTTCAACTTTTTTCAAAATTTAATATTTTTTATAAAATCACTATGGAAATTAAAATTTTTATGTATTTTTATTTGTATATTATAGCAAGGTTAAGCACACTTTTTATTGCAATATATTTAATTTTGAGAAGTTTCCTATCATACAAAAAGAATCACATTACTGTGATTCCCATCTTACTAACTTAATATCTTTATATGTAGACAAAACCTCCATGTATTTTTGATAATCTTCTTCCCATAAAACATTTGGAACTTTATCAAAAGCATCAAAAACTCTTTCCGCTTCACGTAAAAAAACTAATTGTTCATTCGTAGTTAACTTTTCATACTTCTTAGAGAACGCATACAATTTATTTAAAGTCTCATTAGCCTTAATAAAAGTCCAAAAATCCTTAACATTCATTCCTGCCATCTTGATCTGAGCAACAGCAAGCCCTATCAACATAACAATTATAATAAGAAGCATAAAAATTATCACAAGAAACCCTGTCATACTTTTACTCCTTTGTACAAATCTAAAAAAATTATAACATAACAAAAAAAAGATATCAAGAATAAATATGCGAAAAAATATCCCCAGATTTTCTGAGGACATTTTTACTACAACTATTCAAAAAATATAAAACCTAAAGTCATTCTTAAAAGCTGACAATTAGGCTCTCTGTCAAACTTTAATAAGCAACACTCATCACGTTTGTGACAATTTCTACAATCATATGGTCCAACTCTAACATTAGGATAAAAATACACATCAAATACTCCCATATATGCCTTTGGACTTTCGCCCCAATGTGCTTTTAAATAAGTCATGCTAGTCTGCGGAATTAAATACTCAAATTCATCTCTTAGAAGACATGATAACCAACCATAAGTATAAAGATTTCGGAAGAAAGAAATATTTTTTATTGATATACTTCCATCAACACTAATATTATTCTTCTCACACTCAAACTGAATATTATAATACAATTTATCGTCCTGCACATACATCTCATAATTTTTATACATAGGTTCTTCTACACATCTGCACTCTCCTACATTGTTTCGAATCATTTTAAATGGCGGAACAGGTTTCAAAGGATTATCTACAGAAGTATCTTTAAAACAAAAATCATATTCACCTACTTCATGCCATCTTCCACAAAAAGGACATATAAAAAACATAACCCGGTTGTTTAAAAATTTTTTATCCATAAAAACTCCTCCTTATACTTAAGAAATCATGTGGATTTCACTAATTTTGTAAATTCATTCTTCTCAAATTGAACAGCTAAAGGAATTATAATATATCTACTTTCTGAATGTTTTTTTAACACTTCAGGTATATATAACAACCTTTCATCATTCACTACATTCATTTTTGGAATATTACATTCATCAAATTCAACACACTCCTGGCATTGTTTTCTCACTGGCATTTTAGTTTCGAAAATAATTCTAGCATTTTCAAAATCAATATTAATAAGTTCAATTCTTATTTCACTTCTCAAGTCAGCACTAGAATAATTAAGACAATGTGTAAATTCACAATATAAAGTATCTTCATAAGCATAAAACTGACTAGAGTGACAATCTCTAAAGCTGTGCATATATAAAGGACCTAAATCCCTTCGCTTTTCAAGCCATCTTTCAAAGCTCCATTTTGAAGTGAAATTAAGATAAATAGTATCAGATTTGTTAACAGGCATCCAATCATGCCATCTCCCACAAAAAGGACACAAATATTTTGTAGGTTTTAATTGCTGTAATAATCTCCGCTTCATATTTCTACCTCCATTATTAATATTTATTTGAATAGTTCTAATTTTTGAGTAATTTCATTATAATATTACTCTTTATCTATTGGTAACATTGAGTATTTTAACATACTTTACATAAAATTTCAACCAAGTATAACATTTCAACATAAAAAAACTTGCATAAAAATAATTTTTATACTATTATAAAAAGGGTGTCAAAAATGAAAGTTTTTAAAAATAATCCATATCTAAATACAATATGCAAAAAGAAAGCAAAAACTTTCTTCATTTTCTCATTCCAATTAATTAAATATCAAAATTAATACTAGATTTATCTCTAGTATTTTTTTTATGCTAGATTCAGTCCTATATCTAGCAAAACAATAATATTTAGGAGGTATTCTGTAATGGAAGAAACAACAAATCACAGCAAACTAATTTTAGACGTAAACGAAAAACCAAAAATAGCACAATGGATTATTCTCGCACTACAACATGTATTTGCAATGTTTGGAGCAACAATTTTAGTTCCAATATTAGTAAATTCAACAGCAGGAGCAGAAGTATTAACAATACCAGTTGCATTAGTCACATCAGGAATAGGAACATTAATCTATATTATATGTACTAAAGCGAAATCTCCTGTATACCTAGGAAGTTCATTTGCCTTTATTGCTCCAATTGCAATTGGTTATACAAAAGGTGGAATCGCTGGAGCAATGACAGGAATTATGATTGTCGGTATAATATATATAATATTCTCAATCATTATAAGATTCATAGGCAAAGAATGGATTCACAAATTATTACCACCTATTGTAATTGGTCCAATGATAATGATAATAGGATTAGGCTTAGCCCCTAATGCCATAAGTCAAATAGGACTTGCATCAGATTCAAAATTAGAATGGAAAGGTGTAATTGTAGCATTAATAACATTTTTAACAACAGCATTAATAATGGTAAGAGGAAAAGGATTTTTAAAAATAATTCCATTTTTAATAGGAATAATTGTTGGATATATTAGTGCAATATGTTTTGGACTAGTTGATTTTCAACCTATCATAAAGGCTTCATTTTTTAGTATTCCACATTTTAACATACCATTTTTAAGCTATACCCCATCACTAGCAGCAGCATTAACTATAGCTCCTGTAGCTCTAGTAACAATAGCTGAACATATTGGTGATCATACAGCTTTAAGTGCAATTATAGGAAAAGACTTATTAAAAAATCCAGGACTTGATAAAACACTTCTTGGAGATGGAATAGCTACTTTCGTAGCAGGTCTTCTTGGTGGACCAGCAAACACAACATATGGTGAAAATACTTCAGTAGTTGGTATGACAAAAATAGCTTCAGTTTGGGTAATCGGACTTGCAGCAATCTTCGCAATATGTCTAGGATTTCTAGGAAAATTTACAGCAGTAGTTAGTACAATACCAGATTGCGTACTTGGTGGTGTATCTCTTTTACTTTACGGATTTATAGCTGTAAATGGTCTAAAAGTTTTAATTGAAAACAAAATTGATTTTGGAAAAAATAAAAATGTAATTCTTGCATCAAGTATGCTAGTACTAGGACTTGGAGGCGCTATATTATCATTCAATTATGGTGACTTTTCACTATCCTTCTCAGGAATGAGTTTAGCAGCAATAATAGGTATTCTATTAAATCTACTATTACCAAACGAAAAAGAAGAAAACATTACAGAATCACAAAATAATATAACAAAGGAGCAATCAGAAATGAAAGATGATAAAAAAGAAATAATCGAATTAAAACATCCTTTAATTGAACATAAATTAGGGATATTAAGAAATAAAAACACAGGAACAAAAGAATTCAGAGAACTAGCTAAAGAAATAGGAACTTTCCTTTGCTATAAAGCAATGGAAGACGCAAAATTAGAAGATACAGAAATTGAAACACCTATATGTAAAATGAAAACTAAAAAATTAAATGAAGATAAATATGCATTTGTACCAATATTAAGAGCAGGCATGGGAATGCTTGATGGTGTAATAACAGTTATACCAAATGCAAAAATCGGACACATAGGAATGTATAGAGATGAAAAAACACATAAACCTGTAAACTACTTTTTCAAAGTTCCTAAAAACATTGAAGAAAAAGAAGTCATTCTTCTAGACCCTATGCTAGCAACAGGTGGAAGTGCAATTGACGCAATTGATTTACTAAAAGAAAAAAACGTTGAAAAAATTAAATTCTTATGTATAATTGCAGCACCTGAAGGACTAAAAAAAGTTCAAGAAAAACATCCAGATGTACAAATATATTGTGCAAAAATTGATGACCATCTAAATGAAAACGCATATATAGTACCTGGATTAGGTGATGCTGGAGATAGAATTTACGGAACAAAATAAAAATATTTATTCTCTACTTTTAATAAAAAGGTTATTACTTTGAAATAATAACCTTTTTATTGCTTTCATCAAAATCTAACAATATCTTTTTTCTAAAATTAATTTCTTTATAAATCAATTTTTCAACAATAAAATCTTCAATATTTTTCTCTATTTCTCTCCTAACTGTTCTAGCTCCATACTGAAAATAATCACATTTTCTAACTATATGCCACTTCAAATTTTCTGAAACATCAAATATAATTTCCTTTTTTCTCATTACTTTTTTCAACTCATCTAACTGTTTATCCAAAATATCATAAATATTTTTTTCGTTCAAATGTTTAAAAATAATAATTTCATCTAATCTATTTATCAATTCGATTTTCAAAAATCTTTTTATTTCATTAATAACATCTTTTCTTCTAAAATCATATTCTCCACTTTTGAATCCAATACCATTTTTCTTATTCATAATATCTGCTCCAATATTAGAAGTAAGAATTACCAAAGTCTCTTGAAAATTAGCAACAACACCATTAGAATTTGTAAGTTTTCCATCTTCCATAATCTGTAATAACACATTTAATACATCACTATGAGCTTTTTCAATTTCATCAAAAAGCAATACACAATATGGCATTTTCCTAACTTCATTAACTAGATTCTTTTCATCATTATAACCAACATAACCAGGTGGTGCACCAATCAATTTTGAAACAGCATTTGGTTCCATATATTCAGACATATCTAACCTAATTATATTTTTGGGATTTCCAAAAAATTCTTCAGCTATAACTTTTGCCATTTCAGTTTTTCCCACACCAGTAGGTCCTAAAAAAAGCAAACTTCCAATAGGTCTACTAGAATCTTTTAGTTTTAAACTTCCCCTCTTAAGCACTCTAACAACACTATCTACAGCATCATCTTGTCCAATAATTCTATCACTAATTTTTTTCTTTATACATCTCAATTTTTCCATTTGTGATTCATTTACATTTTTTAATGGAATACCCACCAATTCAGTAATTACCTTTTCGACATCAGCCTCATCCACAGTCTCTTTTAGTCCATTGATTTTAACTCTAGATGCAGATTCATCAAGTAAATCAATGGCTTTATCAGGCAAATATTTCTCAGGAATATATTTTATAGAAAGTCTAACAGCTGATTCTATAGCCTTCTTAGAAATACTTACATTATGATATTGTTCATAATTGCTTTTAGTTTGTTCTAATATTTTTATAGTATCTTCATAAGAAGGTTCTCTTACAATTACTGATTGAAATCTTCTGGCAAGAGCAGTATCTTTTTCAATATATTTTCTATATTCCTCCATTGTGGTAGCACCAATCAATTGTAACTCTCCCCTAGCAAGCAAAGGTTTTAATATATTAGCTGCATCAATTGCACCTTCTGCTGCACCTGCACCAACAATCATATGCACTTCATCAATAAATACTATAATATTTTTATTATCTCTAATCTCTTTTATACACTTTTTTAACCTATCTTCAAAATCTCCTCTATATTTACTTCCAGCTAATAATTGAGTCAAATCTAAACTAATAATTTTTTTATCTTTCAAGAAATCATCTACATTTCCCTTACATATTCTTAAAGCTAATTCTTCAATAATAGCTGTTTTTCCAACACCAGCTTCTCCTATCAAACATGGATTATTTTTATTACGTCTTCCTAAAATTTCAATAATTCTCGAAATCTCTTTTTCACGTCCATATGCACCATCAAATTCACCCTGCAAAGCCATTTCTGTCAAATCAATCCCATACTTAGTCAATTCAATCATTTTCGTATTATTTTTCTTTTCATCAGAATCACTGTAAATCTTTTTGTACAACTGTTTAATCATTAAATTAACATCTATACCAGAATCAACAGCAATCTTACAACCAAGCGACTCTTTATCTGAAAACAATGATACCATCATTTGCTCTGTTCCAATATATTCTGAACCAATTTTTTTAGATTCTAAATAAGCACACTCCATAGTATACCTAAGTCTAGGTGTCGTTCCAAGCAATTTATCAATGCTCTTATTCTTCCCTATAATCTCCTCAATCATTTTATAAACATATTCAACATTAATTTTATTTTCTTTAAAAATACTTGCAACAACACCAAGCTCATTTTTTATTAGTCCATATAATATATGCTCAGTTCCTAAATAAGAATGACCCATTTGCTTAGCAAATTCTTCTGAAATATTCCAAACATTTTTTGCAGCCTCAGTTAATTTATATTCCATGTACATACACCTCAAATATATTATTTACACAAAAAAAAGAAACATACCTCCAAAATGGTATATTTCTCCAATATTCTATATGTTATTAATTTTTTAAAACAGTTTCTTTAAGTTCAGATGTACAATTAGGACATCTAGTTGCTTTATATTTTATCTCTGATAAACAATATGGACATATTTTTGTTTCAGGTTCCTTCTTTTCTTCTTTCTTTTTCTTACCTTTTCTAAATTTCTTACTTAGTTTTCCTTCAACTTCCTTATTCATTCTTTCCAAACGTTTGTTAATTCCATTCACAATTTTTAAAGCTATAAAAATTGATAATGCTATAATTAAAAAATTTATCAAAGCTGTAATAAAAGATCCGATTCTAATTTGTGCACTAGAAACATTTATAACCCAATCAGTATAATCTACACTTCCTGTAAAAAGTGCTGTAAATGGCATAATTATGTCCTCAACTAATGATTTAATAATTGATTGAAAAGCACCTCCAATTACTAAACCAATTGCCATATCAAAAGCATTTCCCTTCATAGCAAATTCTTTAAACTCTTTAAAAAACTTCATCTCTTACTCCTTTTATTCTTTATTTATAATCCCATAACTAAAGTAGCAATATTAAAATAAATAAATACTGAACATGTATCTAATATAGTACTTATCAACGGTGCAGCCATAATAGCTGGATCCATTTTTAATTTTTTTGCTACCATTGGTAATAAACATCCTAAAGACTTTGCAATTGTAACCGTTCCCATTAATGTACAGCCTACAATAATTGCTAACTTAATATCTTTGTATTGAGCTAATATTCTTATTGAATTAGCTATAAATAATGCCATACCAACCAAAACAGCAACTCTAACTTCTTTCCACCAAGCTTTTAAAAAATCTTTTAATTTTATTTCGTCATTTGCTAAACCTCTAATAATTAAAGTAGAACTCTGTGAACCACAATTTCCACCTGTTCCCATTACCATTGGTAAAAATGCTACCAATAAAGGAAGTGCAGCAAATGCATTTTCATATTGAGTAATAACCCCTCCTGTAATTGTAGACGAAATCATCAAAATAAGCAACCAAAAAATTCTATTTCTTGCATGTTTAAATACACTAGTTTTAAAATATGTATCATCACTAGGTGTAATAGCAGCCATTTTTTCAAAATCTTCATCCATTTCTTCATGCATAACATCCATAGCATCATCAACTGTTACAATACCAACTAATCTATTTTCATTATCTACAACTGGTAAAGAAATCTCATCATATTTATCAAACTTTTTAGCAACATCCTCTTGTTCTTCCAATGTAGAAACCTTAATAAAATTAGTATCCATAATATCTTTTACTAAGGAATTTTCATCAGCCATAATCAAATCTTTTAAAGAAACAATTCCTATTAATTTTCTAGTTAAAGTAAGTACATAACATACATATATACTTTCAACATCATCTCCAACTTTTTTTATTTTTTCCATAGCATCTTTTGTAGACATATTTTCTTTCAAATCCACAAACTCAGTTGTCATAATACTTCCAGCACTATCCTCTGGATATCTCAAAAGTTCATTTATCAACTTTCTATCTTCTGAATTTTGAGTCTTTAATATACGTTTTACAACATTTGCAGGCATTTCTTCAATCAAATCAACAGTATCATCCATAAAAATATCATCTAATACATTTTTTAACTCACTATCAGTTAATCCATTTATCAATTTTTCTTGCATGTCATGATCCAATTCAACAAAAGCTTCAGCTGCAGTGTCCTTCGATAATAAACGGTAAACCACTACAATCTGTTCATCTTCTAATTCGTCAAAAATACTCGGGATATCAGCACTATTAACACTTCCTAATAATTTATGAATTTCTGCATACTTTTTTTCTTCTAATAATTTTTGTAATTCTTTTACCATTTTATTATCTCCTTCCATACATTATTTTAATTTTTATATTATAAGAATTTCAATTTCATATAATACAAAAAAAGAGTCTTTTACTTTTGCACAGTAATAAGACTCTAAATTAATATTCAATTAATTCAAATTATTATCCATATACCGTACAAGCTTCAGCGTTATAGGGCAATGAAATTACATTAAAGCATGCCTTGATTCGACATTCTCTGTTAACCTGCGCGTAGTGTCTCCACTAGTTTGCGGCAGTAACCCGTATCCCTATACTGGCCTCACCTACCATGTATCTATTCACAATAAAATTATTATACTACTCTTTATTCTTTATGTCAACTTCTTTTTTGTCATTTTTTGTCGATTTTTTCTTCTCTTTTTTTTCTTCCTCTTTTGGTTTCGTTTTCTTAGAATTATTTATTTTACAAACTTTGACTTTTGCAATTCTTCTTTCATCAAATTCCTGAATCTTAAAAACAAGCTTATCAGTTTCTATTATAGGATTTTCTTCTTCTGTCGGAACTCTATCCAATAATTCCATTAAGTAACCTGATAAAGTATCACACTCTGTTTCAATATTTTTTATGCCAATTAATTTCTCAAAATCATAAATAGAAATCTGTCCATCAACAATATAAGTATTTTCATCTATTTTTTCATATTTTTCCTCAACAGGGTCATACTCATCATAAATGTCACCCACAATTT